>NZ_JBGCUM010000020.1:0-100472 GCF_054177665.1 Roseateles sp. P5_E8
CTGCCTGCGATGTTGAGCACCTGACCGGCGTGCACGCTGTAGCTGTCTTCGGCCGCCACGGGGGCTGCGTTGACGACGGCGATGCGGACGATGGCCGTGGTCGATCCCCCGACGCCGTCGCCCAGCTGGTAGCTGAACTGGGTGTTGCCGGTGAAGCCCGCCGCTGGCGTGAAGCTCATGCGGCCGTCGGCAAAGACCTGCACCGTGCCCTGCGTGCCGGTGGTGTTGATGGACTGGATGGCCAGCGCATCGCCGTCGGCGTCGCTGTCGTTGGCCAGCAGGCCCGGTGCGGGGATGTCCAGCGCCTGGCCGGCACGGGTCGTGAAGGTGTCGTCCTGCGCGACCGGTGCGGCATTGGTGACGGCGATCTTGACGAGGGCCGTCGTCGTGCCGCCGAAGCCGTCGCTGACGAGGTAGCTGAACTGCGTGTTGCCGGCGAAGCCCGCCGTCGGCGTGAACTGCATGCGGCCATCGGCGAAGACCTGCACCGTGCCATTGAGGCCGGTGGTGTTGATGGACTGCACGGTCAGCGCGTCGCCGTCGGCGTCGCTGTCATTGCCCAGCAGGCCCGGTGCCGGGATGTTGAGCACCTGACCGGCGTGCACGCTGTAGCTGTCTTCGGCAGCGACCGGCGCCGCGTTGGTGACGGCAATGCGGACGATGCCCGTGGCCGTGCCGCCGACGCCGTCACTGAGCTGGTAGCTGAACTGCGTGTCGCCGGTGAAGCCGGCCGTCGGCGTGAAGTTCATGCGGCCATCGGCAAAGACCTGCACCGTGCCTTGCGTGCCGGTGGTGTTGATGGACTGGATGGCCAGCGCATCGCCGTCAGAATCGCTGTCGTTGGCTAACAGGCCCGGTGCGGGGATGTTGAGCGCCTGGCCGGGGCGCAGCGTGTAACTGTCGTCTGCGGCCACCGGTGCGGCATTGCCGACCGCGATGCGCACGATGCCGGTGGCCGTGCCACCCAGGCCGTCGCCGAGCAGGTAGCTGAACTGCGTGCTGCCCGTGAAGCCAGCCGTCGGGGTGAACTGCATGCGGCCGTCGGCAAAGACCTGCACCGTGCCTTGCGTGCCGGTGGTGTTGATGGACTGGATGCTCAGCGCGTCACCGTCGGAGTCGCTGTCGTTGGCCAGCAGGCCCGGTGCCGGGATGTTGAGCACCTGGCCGGCATGCATCGTGTAGCTGTCGTCCACGGCCACGGGGGCGGCATTGCCGACCGCGATGCGGACGATGCCGATGGACGTGGCACCCAGGCTGTCGACCAGCGTGTAGCTGAATTGCGTGTTGCCGCTGAAGCCCGCCGTGGGGGTGAACTGCATGCGGCCGTCGGCGAAGACCTGCACCGTGCCTTGCGTGCCGGTGGTGTTGACGGCGCCGACGCTCAGCGCGTCGCCTTCGGTGTCGCTGTCGTTGGCCAGCAGACCCGGCGCCGGGATGTTCAGCACCTGGCCGGCGTGCACGCTGTAGCTGTCGTCAACGGCCACGGGGGCCGCGTTGGTGACCGCGATGCGAATGACACCGGTGGACGTGCCGCCGTTGCTGTCGCGCAGCGTGTAGCCGAACTGCGTGTTGCCGACGAAGCCGGCCGTGGGCGTGAAGACCAACTGGCCGTTGGCGGCTATGGTGGCCGTGCCTTGCAGGCCGGTCGTGTTGATGGCGCTGACAGTGAGCGCGTCGCTGTCGGCGTCGCTGTCGTTGGCCAGCACGCCCGGGGCGTTGATCGTCAGCACCTGGCCGGCGTGGACGCTGTAGCTGTCGTCCGCCGCAGCCGGGGCCGTGTTGGTGACAGCGATGCGCACGACGCCGGTGGCCGTGCCGCCCTTGCCGTCGCTCAGCGTGTAGCCGAACTGCGTGTTGCCGACGAAGCCCGCATTGGGCGTGAAGACCAGCCTGCCGTTGGCGTCCACCGTGGCCGTGCCTTGCAGGCCGGTCGTGTTGATGGCGGAGACGCTGAGTGCATCGCCGTCGCTGTCGCTGTCGTTGGCCAGCACGCCCGGGGCGTTGAGGGTGAGCACCTGGCCGGCGTGGACGCTGTAGGCGTCGTCGGTGGCCGTGGGCGCGTGGTTGGACGTGGTGATGCTGACGGCGACCGGCGCGGCCGCGTAGCTGCCGTCCTCGTCGGTGGCGGTGGCGGTGATCTGCGCGCTGCCTGCCGCCGCGAAGACGTGGGTCGCGCTGGTCGCGGTGCCGGCCACGGTCGTGTTGGCCGTGCCGTCACCCCAGTTGATGACCCATTGGCTGCGCGTGTCGGCACCGGGGTCGGTGGCCGAGAAGTTCAGCGTGTAAGTCTGGCCGGTGCCGATGGTGGCCGGGCCGGTGACGATCAGCGTGGGGGCGACGTTGACGACATCGACCGCGAAGCTGGTCGTGGCCAGGCCGCCCGCGCCGTCGTTGGCCTGGACGATGAAGTTGTAGGTCGCGTTGCCATCGGTCGCCGTCCAGCTGATGAGGCCGGACGTGGCGTTGATCGTGGCGCCGGCCGGGGCGCTGGTGAGCGACCAGGTGAAGGGGCCCGGGCCGTCGACGTCGCTGGCCGTGGCGGTGACGCTCAGGGCCTGACCTTCGTTGAGGGTCTGCTTCGCAATCGTCGCGACGACGGGCTTGTCGTTGACGGGGTTGACGACGAGGTTGATCGTCGCCGTGCCGGTCTTGCCGCCCGCGTCGGTGACGCGGAAGACGAAGCTGTCGATGCCGCTGTAGTCGGCGGCCGGCGTGAACGTGACGGCGCCGGTGCTGGCGTTGATGCTGCCCAGCGTGCCGTGGGCCGGGCCGCTGACGAGGCTGTAGGTCAGCGCGCTGCCTTCGGGGTCGGTGCCGGCCAGCGTGATGGCCTTGGCCACGTCCTCATCGACCTGCACGGTCTGGCCGGTGGCGACCGGCGGGTCGTTGAACTCCATATGCAGCGCCAGCGTGCGCGGCGTGTGGGCGCCGTCCTCGTCGGTCGGAGTGACCTTGACGGTGTAGTTGCCGTCAACGTTGGCGAAGGTGTGGCTGAGGCTGCCGGGGTTGCCGGCGATGGTCTGAGTGTTGCCGTCACCCCAGTCGACGAACAGCGACGTGATGGTGTCGGTGCCCGGGTCGGTGACCGTGTAGGTGAAGGTATAGGCCTGGCCGGCGACACCGTTGCCGCCGTTCGGGGCCGTGAAGTTGAGCGTCGGGTCGACGTCCTTGACGAGGATCTTGAAGGTCAGGTCGGCGCTGCGGTTGGGCGTGCCGCCGTCGCTGACGCGCACGAGGATGTCGACATTGCCGGGGCCGTCGGTCGGCGTCCAGCTGAACAGGCCAGTGGTGGCGTTCAGCGTGGCGCCGGCAGGGGCGCTGAGCAGCGTCCAGGTCTTGCCCGGGCCATCGGGGTCGGTGGCGGTGAGCTGGACCTGGATCTGGCTGCCTTCGTTCACTTGCTGGTCGGCTACGGGGGCGATGACCGGCGCGTCGTTGACGTTGACGACGTTGAGCGTGAAGGTGGCGTTGGCCGAGGTGGCGGCGTTGCCGAGCGTGCCGTCCGGATCGCCGCGGTCCTTGGCGCGCCAGGTGAAGCTGTCGGCACCGATGTAGCCGGCGGTGGGCGTGTAGACCCAGGCGCCGCCCGCACCCTGCGTCAGCGTGCCGTGGGTTGGCGCGGTGACGAGCTCGAAGTTGAGGTTGGCACGCGCGGTCTCGTTGTCCGTCGCGGCGAGCAGCAGGTTGAGGCTGCCGTTTTCGTTGACGGCACCGGATTGGTCCTGCACCACCGGAGCGGTGTTGGTGGGCGTGACGTTGAGCGTGATGGTCGCGGAGGACACGCCGGTCTTGCCGTCGTCGACCTTGAAGACGAAGCTGTCCGGGCCGTTGTAGTTGGCGTCAGGCGTGTAGGTCAGCTTGTGGGTAAGCGGGTCGATGGCCGACAGCGTGCCGTGCTGCACGTCGGTGGGGATGGCGTAGGTCAGCGCGTCGCCATCGGCATCGGTCGCGGCCAGCGTGATCTCGATGCTGCCGTTCTCGGCCACGCCGATGCTGGCGGCTGCGGCGACCGGGGCGTGGTTGGTGCTGCGGTCGATGGTGAAGGTGCGGACGTAGTCGCCGCCCGGCGTGCCATTGGCGTCGCCGTCCAGCGGGTTGCCGGCGGTGTCGAAGATGGCCTTGGTGCCGGAGAGCATCAGGCGGTACTTGCCCTCGGCCAGCACGCCGCCGAAGTTCAGCGTCAGGCTGGTCTCGGGGAAGGAGTAGAACGGCGTCAGCTTGACGATGACGTCGTCGCCGGTGTCGAACTGGCCATCGGCGCCGGCGCGGCGCAGCTCGTAGTTGGCCGGGCTGCGCGCGGAGACGCCGTTGAGGGCCTCGTTGAAGTCGATCTGCACGGCCGAGAAGGCCAGCGCCGTCGTGCCGCCGTTGGCGGGCAGTTGCGAGATGCTGGCGACCTGCGGGCCGGTGGTGTCGCCGGACGAACCCTGGAACTCGTAGGCGCCGATGTCGTAGTAGACGAGGCCGGGCGTGGGTGTCCACAGCAGCGAGCTGGCGCTGGCGAGGTTGGCCTGGCCGTCGTAGCTGGCCAGCACATAGGTGGTGCCATTGCCGGCCGACAGGCCGATGGTGGGCGTGAGGCCGGTGTTGCCGGCGCCGTAGTCGAAGCGCACCTTGCCGTCGGCAAACAGCGTCATCGCGACATTGACGTCGGTGCTGGTGCCCTGCAGCTTGGCGGCCCAGCGCACGGTGATGCTGGTGGCCGTCTGGCTGACGAAGATGTCCTTGCCGGCGGGGCCGGTGTCGAGGTCGTCCCACAGCGCCGCGATGCGGACATTGCGCAGCAGCGCGTCGGTGGAATTGGCGTTGCCGTAGTAGTAGGTCGAGTCGCTGCCGGTGTCGAACGAGACATAGCCGTTCGCGTTGACCCACATCTTGGTGTAGGTCTTGCCGTAGAAGTTGAAGTTGAAGCCCAGGGCCTGCTCGAAGGAGCCGTCGCTGGTCTTGAAGGGCTTGGCCGTGCCGGTGGCCGTGAACAACGCGCCAGCGTTGGTTGGCACGAAGAGATCCCAGCCCGTGCCCTTGTTGCTCACGTCGGGGTCGTTGCGGCGGTCGCGGCCTTCGATGTCCTTGGGTGGTGCCAGGAAGGCGTTGCCGGCATCGATGGCGGCCGAGAAGGCGTCGAGCTCGAAGTTGTCGTCGAAGCCGTTGCCGGTGGAGACGCCCTGCTCGCCGAGGATGTTGTCGGCGCCGTCGATGTCGAGGAACAGCGGGTTGCCGGTCTGGGAGTTGGCGTCCTTGCCCGACGCGGTCTGCCAGGCGGCTAGCGTGGCTTGCGTGGCGCCGTTCCAGAGGCCGACGTAGGCGTTGGCGGCGGGGCCGCGGTAGAGCAGGTTGTAGTTGCTCTGGAAGCCGCCCTGGCTGGTGTTGTCCACGGCGATGCCGTAGCCGGCGTCCACGCGCAGGATGTTGTTGGCCAGCACCACGTCGACGGCGCTGCCCGTCAGGCGGATGCCCTCGCCCACCGTTTGCAGGATGGTGTTGTTGAAGAGGCCATCACCAGATGTGATGGTGTGGCCGCCCTGCACGCGCACGCCCTGGTTGGTGTTGGCGTAGATGACGTTGTTGACGATGCGGCTGTAGCCCGTGTCGATGATGCCGACCGAGTTGCTGTAGATGCGGTTGCCTTCCACCAGGCCGTCGTAGATCTGGATGCCGGTGGTGTTGGCGTAGATGGAATTGCCACGCACATTGACGTTGGACTGGCTGCCATCGATGCCGATGCCGTTGTGGTGCACCAGGTTGCCATCGACCAGCAAGCCCGAGCCGTAGTAGAACTGGATGCCGTAGTTGGCCTGGTTGTAGACCTCGTTGCCGCGGAAGACGTTGTTCGTGCCGCTGTAGTTGTAGAGGCCGTAGCCGCTGTTGTCGTGGACCCGGTTGCCCTCGGCGATGTTGCCGGTGCCGCCGTAGAAATACAGGCCGTTGGCGTTGTTGCGGATGTCGTTGTTCTCGACGCGGTTGCCCGTCGCGTTCTCGAAGTAGATGCCGTTGCCGGCGTTGTTGCGGACGACGTTGTCGGTGAAGAGGTTGTTGTCGTTGCTTGTGCTCAACCAGACGCCGCCCGTGGTGGCGCTGTTGATGTCATTGGCGCGCAGCGTGTTGTTGTCGCTGTCGGTGTTGGTGTTGAACACGACACCGTAGGCGCCACCCGTGATGTTCAGGTGGTCGACGGTGACGTTGTCGGCGCCGGAGAACTCCAGCGTGTAGGTGCCGGTGTTGGTGTTGCCACGGTTGATGGTGGCCGTGTGGCCAACGCCTGTCGGGCCGCTGATCTGCACACCGGAGTCGCCGACCTCGAACGGCACGTTGGTGTAGACGCGGTAGACGCCGCTGTCGACGTGGACGACGTCGCCCGGGTTGAGGTCGTAGGCCCGCAGCAGCGCCGTCAGGCTGGCCATCGGGTGGGCCGCGTCCTTGCCGCTGTTGAGGTTGTTGCCGATGGCCGTGCTGCTCTCGTCGCTGGCGAGGCTGCCGTCGTTGATGAAGAACTCGGTGCCGCCGTTGGCGATCAGGAAGGGCTCGTCGGACAGGTCCTGCGCGGCAACGCTGCCGTCGCCGTGGCGCAGCACGGCGCGGATGAGGGCGGTGTTGCCGTCGGTCGTCTGGTCGGGTGTCCAGGCGTAGTGGCCGTTGCCGAAACGGTCCATGGACAGGCCCGTGGCCAGGGTCTGCCAGCTGTTGCCGCTGTCCAGGCTGGTCTGCAAGTCGACCGTGGCTTCCAGGTCGGCCGCCGGCACGACGCGCAGGATCTCGATGCCGTTGATCAGGGCGCCGCTGGCCTTGGTGATCAGGTCGAGGTCGATGCCATTGCCACCGCTGGCCACGACGTTGAACTCGCGCACCACGGCCTTGAAGTTCGCACCCGCCGTGGCGCGGATGTCGAAGTTGCTCTGCACGGTGTTGCCGTTGAGCTTGATGTCGAACACGCGCGTGCCGGGCTGGGCGTAGAAGTAGGTCTCGGCGAAGTGCAGGCGCACGATGTACTGCCCGTCATCGACCGGCAGTTCGTAGCTCAGGCCCTGGCCGACGGTGCCGTTGGCGTACATCGCGGTCTGGTAGACGCTGGCGGGCGCGGGGTTGGTGGCGCCGCTGAGGTCCACGGCCTCGGTGAAGCTGGTGTAGCTGTAGCCCTGGGTCTGGTAGCTGTTGCGCAGCCAGTAGCCGAGCGTGCCGTCGCCCACGGGGCCGGCGTTGCCGGCGTTGATGAGGAGGGCCGGCTCGGTGCGGTTGATGCCGGCGCTGTGCCAGCTGACGTCGACGGCCGTGCCGACTTCGAGCTTGGCGTAGCCGCCCGGGCCGGTGACCTGGATCAGCGGCACAGGGCTTTGCGTGGCGTTGACCGTGTTGCCGTAGGCGCCCATGTCGATGCGGGCGCCGTTGTCCACAGGCTCGTTCACGTAGGCGAAGCTCGGGTCGCCGGCGTCGATGCCGGCCGAGCCCGTGGCGAGGCGGAAGTCGTCGTCGCGACCGGCGTCGCCCTGGACATGCTGCAGGCGGATGGCGTCGGCCGTGAACTTGCCGTAGGCGGCGGCGTCGTGGACGCGCACCGTCAACGTGTTGCCGGTGATGACGACGGTCGAGATCTCGCGCCACTTGGCGCCGTCGGCCGTGAAGTCGTTGGGCAAGGTGTTCTGCGCGGTGCGCTGGAAGCTGATCTGCGTGTCAGGGTCGACCAGGCCGTCGTAGATCTCGTAGGGCGTGTTGCCCGAGTAGCCGCTGGCAGTGGTCCAGGTCGCCGCGATCTGGTAGGTGCCGGGGGTGAGATCGGTGAAGGTGTAGGTGGCGTAGTTGCTACCGGTGCCGTAGAAGTTGCCGCCAGCCTCGCGGCGGTCGTTGCCATAGCCGTTGCCGCTGCCGGTGACGGTGGTGAACGCGCCGCTGAAGCTGACGCCGATGTCGCCGTCGTCCAGGATGACGGCGCTGCCGATGGTGGACTTGGACCAGCCGTAGTCGTTGTCCGCGCCGTCGACGTCGCGGAACTGCACGGGTGCGACCTGGCTGTGGGTGTCATTGCCAGTCTCGAAGCGCCAGGTCAGCAGGTTGCCGAAGTCCACGCCCTCCCAGTTCATGCCGACGAAGGCCGTCGGGTCGGTGCCGCCGAAGAGGTTGTAGTCGCTGTCGAAGCCGCGCTCGGCGCTGGCCGGCACGAAGATGGCCGTCGCGTCGGCCAGGTCGAAGACGTTGTTGCGCAGCGTGACGTTGGTKGCGTTGGCCTCCACGTCGATGGCGCGGCCACCGTTCTGGCGGATGGTGTTGTTGTAGAAGCCGTTCTGGTCGTTGCCGCTGCGGCCACCGGAGATGCGCGCGGCCGTGCCGTTGGCCCAGAAGACGTTGTTGCGGATCAGGTCGGAGCCGGTGTCGCGCAGGCCCGTGGTGTTGTTGTAGATGCGGTTGTCCCAGATCGTGCTGCTGGACATCTCTATGCCCATGGTGTTGGCATAGACATGGTTGCCGACGATCTCGGCGCTGCTGCCGGAGATGCCGGTGCCGTTCTGGCGCACCACGTTGTTCTCCGCGCGCACGCTGGTCAGGGACAGGCCGGTGCTGGAGCCCCAGACCTCGTTGCCACGCACCAGGCCTTCGTAGGCCACCGCGATGCCGGTGCTGACGTCGTGCACACGGTTGTTGCTGATCAACGGCGCGTCGTTGGCCTCGTCGCCGGCCGAGTAGTTGTAGATGCCGGTGGACTGGTTGTAGACCTCGTTGCCGGTGATGACCGCGCGCGTCGCGTACTGCGCCTGGATGCCGGTGCTGCCGCTGTCGTGGACGGTGTTGCCGGTGACCAGGGCGTCGTCGACGTTGCTGCCGACGTAAATGCCGCCGCTGGTGTTGCCGGTCACTTCAAGGTTCTTCAGCGTCACGCGGTGCGAGCCACTGTTGTCGCCCAGCACGACGCCCCACTGGCCGCCGCTGAGCTTGAGGTTCTCGATCGTCACGTCGGTGGCGCCGGCGATGTTGATCGGGTACTGGTTGCTGTTGGTGTTGCCGCGGTTCAGTTCGGTCACGGCGTGCAGCGCGCCGACGATACGCACGCCGGAGTCCTTGGCCGCCAGCGTGAAGTTGGTGATGAGGTCGTAGCGACCGCTGTCGACGAAGACAGTGTCGCCGGGGCCGACGTCGTAGGCGCGCAGCAGCGCCGACAGGCTGGCCATCGGGTGGGCCGCGTCCTTGCCGCTGTTGGCGTTGTCGCCGACGGCGGTCGTGTACTCGTCGGCGGCGGTGGTGCCGTCGTTGACGTAGAAGACCTTGCCGCCGTTGGCAATCAGGAAGGGCTCGTCGGAGGTGTCGGTCGCGGCAGTGCTGCCGTCGCCGTGCACGGCGATGGCGCGGATGAGGGCCGTGTTGCC
This sequence comes from Roseateles sp. P5_E8, assembly GCF_054177665.1. Classification (NCBI taxonomy): domain Bacteria; kingdom Pseudomonadati; phylum Pseudomonadota; class Betaproteobacteria; order Burkholderiales; family Sphaerotilaceae; genus Roseateles; species Roseateles sp. P5_E8. Next base: position 9,351 of record NZ_JBGCUM010000020.1, read on the forward strand.
GGCGGTGGCGAAGTCGGGCGTCCAGGTCGTGCGGCCGTTGCCGAAGCGGTCCATGGGCAGCCCGCTGGCGATGGTCGCCCACGACAGGCCGTTGTCCAGGCTGACCTGGAGGTTGACCTTGGCTGCGGCATCGCCGGCGGGCACGACACGCTGGACCTCGATGCCGTTGATCAGCGCGCCGCTGGCCTTGGTGATGAGGTCGAGGTCGATGCCGTTGCCGCCGCTGGCGGTGACGGTGAACTCGCGCACCACGGCCTTGAAGTTCGCACCCGCCGTGGCGCGGATGTCGAAGTTGCTCTGCACGGTGTTGCCGTTGAGCTTGATGTCGAACACGCGCGTTCCGGGCTGGGCGTAGAGGTAGGTTTCCGCGAAGTGCAGGCGCACGATGTACTGCCCGTCGTCGACCGGCAGTTCGTAGCTCAGGCCCTGGCCGACGGTACCGTTGGCGTACATCGCGGTCTGGTAGACGCTGGCGGGCGCGGGGTTGGTGGCGCCACTGAGGTCCACCGCGTCGGTGAAGCTGGTGTAGCTGTAGCCCTGCGTCTGGTAGGCGTTGCGCTGCCAGTTGCCGAGTTCGCCACCGGCCACCGGCCCGCCGTTGCCGGCGTTGATGGCCAGCACGGGTTCGGTCGGCAGCAGGCCGGCGGTATGCCAGTCGATGGTGACGGGTGTGCCGACAGTCAGCTTGGCATAGCCGGTGGGGCCGGTGACCTGGATCATCGGCGCCGGGCTCTGCGTGGCGCCCAGCGTGTTGCCGTAGGCGCCCTGGTCGATGCGGGCGCCGTTGTTCAGCGGCTCGACGCTGTAGGGCGATGTCGGGTCGCCGCCGTCGACACCGGCGGAGCCGGCAACGAGGTGGAAGTTGTCGTCGGCACCGTGGTCACCGCCGATGCGCTGCACGCGGATCGCGTCGGCGACGATCTTGCCGTAGGAGGCCGCGTCGCTGATGCGCACGGTCAGCGTGTCGCCGGTGATGACGACGGTGCTGAGGTCGCGCCACTTGGCGCCATCGGCCGTGTAGTCGGCAGGCAGGCCCTGCAGGTTGGTGCGCATATTGCGCACGAGGTTGGCCGCCGTCGGCGCCCCGTCGTAGAAGTAGTAGGGCTGGTTGCTGGTGTTGCCCGACGTGCTGCTCCAGGTCGAGGCGATGACGTAGGTGCCCGCCTGCAGGCCGGTGAAGGTGTAGGTGGCGTAGTTGCTGCCGGTGCCGTACTGGTTGCCGTTGGCTTCGCGGCGGTCGCCGCCGTAGCCAGGGGTGCTGGTCGTGACGGTCGTCCAGCTGCCGGTGAACGTGACGTTGGCGTCGCCATCATCCAGGATGACGGCGCTGCCGAGGGGCGAGTCATCCCAGCCGAAGAAGTTGTCGGCGCCGTTGGCATCGACATAGCTGGGCGTGGCGATGCGGCTGTGGACGTCGTAGCCGGTCTCGTAGACCCAGTCGGGTCGGCTGGCGAAGTCGCGGCCTTCCCAGCGGGTCAGCACCGTGCCGGCCTGCTGGCTGAACAGGTTGTAGTCGCTCTGGAAGCCGTTCTCGCTGTTCGGGCTGACCGAGATGCCGGTGGCACCGCTGCGCAGGTCGATGATGTTGTTGACAATGCGGGCGTTGGTCGCGCTCTCGAGCAGCACGGCCGTGCCGCCGGTCTGCACGATCGTGTTGTTGACGACGCCGTTGAGCTCGTTGCCGCTGTGGCTGCTGCTGACGCGCACGCCGGTCGTGTTGTCCCAGATCAGGTTGTTGGTCAGCAGCATGTTGCTGCTGACGTTGACGCCCAGCGTGTTGTCGTAGATGCGGTTGCCGCTGGCGGTCAGGCTGTTGACGCTGAGGCCGGTGGTGTTGGCGTACAGCGTGTTGTTGGTGACGGAGACGCTGCTGGCGTCGATGCCGGTGGTGCTGCCCCAGACGGTATTGCCGCTGACGTCGTAGTTGCTGTTCGTGCTGATGCCACTGCTGCTGGCCGCCCACACGGTGTTGTTGCGCACCCAGCCCTCATAGGACTGCGAGATGCCGACGGTGATGTCGTGGATCTGGTTGTTGACGACGTTCGGGCCGTCGTTGGCCTCGTCGCCCGCCGAGTAGGTGTAGACGCCGTAGTACTGGTTGTAGATCTCGTTGCCGCTGATGAGCAGGCGGGTCGAATACTGGCCCTGGATGCCGGTGGTGTTGCCGTTGTCGTGGACGACGTTGTTGATGACCTTGCCGTCGTCGATGTTCTGGCCAACGTAGACGCCGCCCGAGCTGTTGCCGCTGATGTCGCTGTTGCTGAGCGTGAAGCGGTGGGCGTTGGTGTTGTCATTGGCGACAAAGCCCCACTGGCCGCCGGTCAGCGTGACGCGGTCCAGCGTCACGTCGGTGGCGCCGGTGCCCAGCAGGAAGGCGTACTGGCCGCTGTTGGTGTTGCCGCGGTTCAGGACGCTCGCGTGGCCGACCGCGCCGCGGATGACGACGCCACTGTCCTGCGCGTCGACGAGCAGGTTGGTGGAGAGGTTGTAGACGCCGGTGTCGATGAGGATCAGGTCACCCGGCTTGAAGTCATAGGCGTTCAGCAGCGCCTGCAGCGAGGCCTTGGGCTTGGACGCACTGCGGCCGTCGTTGGCATCGTTGCCTATTGCCGTGGCGTACTCGTCGCCCGTGGTGGTGCCGTCGTTGACATAGAAGACGCTGACGGTGGAGGCCAGGTTGAAGGTCGCGTCGGACGTGTCCTTGACGGCCGGCTGGCTGGCCGAGCTGACACGCAGCAGGTAGTCGCCACCCGGGAACTGGCCGGCGCTCGGCGTCCAGTCGTAGACGCCGTCGTTGGCCTCGTTGGCCGCGAGCGACACCCAGGTGTTGCCGTCCAGGCTGAGGTCGAGGTTGACGTTGCCGCTGAAACCGTCGGAGCGCCAGCGCACGGTGAAGTTCTCGCCTTCGGCCACGGTCTCGCCGCCGTTGGGCGTCATCACGCGGACGTAGACGGCCGGGCTCAGCGAGGCGTACTTGGTGTTGCCGTCCGAGCCGATGTTGACGTAGCCGCCGCGCGGTGCGGGTTCCTGGTCGAAGGGCTGGTTGAGCGCGCCGCGGTCGATGCCTGGGCTGTCCTGGGCGTCGTTGGTCAACGTGCCGGTCAGCAGCATGGGCAGGCCGCCAGCGCCAACGACGGGCGCCAGCGAGGCGCCGTGGAAGCTGCCCTGCGTGCTGCGCAGGTGGAAGTCGTCGTCGCGCCCATCGCTGGCCACGCTGACGTAGCCGAGGTTGCCGTCCGCGCCGTCGATGTCGACGAACAGCGGGTCGGTGGCCTGGCCGTCCAGGTCCTGGAAGTTGGCTTGGCGCCAGGCGGTCAGCGACGCGCGCTGCGTGCCCTGCCAGATGCCGACGGCGCCCTGGAAGATGTTGAAGTTGGACGTGAAGCCGTTCTGCGAATTGGCGTCGATGTTCAGCGCCACGCCGCCGGTGCCGGCCCACAGGATGTTGTCGATGAACTGCGCATTGCTGGCCGAGCCGTACAGCTGGATGGCGTCCCCGGTGGTCTGGTAGACCGTGTTGCCGATGAATTGCGGCGCGCTGCCCTGCAGCTGCACGCCCGTCGCCGTGTTGGCATAGACGAGGTTGCTGCGCAGCACGCTGTTGCCCTGGCTGTAGACACCGACGCGGTTGCTGTAGACCGTGTTGCCGGTGGCCGTGGCGGTGCTGAGCCACAGGCCGACGCCGTAGCTGCCGGCCGTGCCCGGGTCGTTGTTGTAGATGCGGTTGTCGGCCACCAGGCCGCTGTACATGTACAGGCCGTTGGAATTGCCGTAAACAACGTTCTGGCGGGCCTCGCCGCCACTCATGCCGATGCCGTAGTTGCCATTGCCGGCGTTGCCGCTGGCCACATTGCCCCACACCAGCGCATTGCCGCTGAAGATGGCGCCACCGTTGCCGTTGTTCAGGAAGCGGTTGCCCAGGCCCGAGCCCAGCGCACCACCCACCAGGGACTGGCTGCTGCCGCCGACGGTGTAGTTCAGGCCGGTGTTGCTGTTGCCCTGGAACAGATTGCCCTGCACGCGGACTGCGCCGGGGTAGTACAGGTAGGCACCGAAGCCGGTGTTGTTGGTCAGCTGCGAGTTGGTCAGGAAGCCCAGGTTGCCTTCGGCGTACAGGCCGCCGTTGCCGCGGTTGCGCGTGCTGACGAGTTGGTCGAGGCCGCCCAGCGTGCCGGACAGATACAGGCCGGTCTGCGTGTTGTCATGGACATTCAGGCCGGTCCAGGTGGCCAGCGGCGCATTGACCTGCGACGCGTAGATGCCTTCGTTGAGATGGCCGTAGGCCTCGATGTTGTCGAGGTCGATGGCATCGGCGCCGCCGGTGATCAGCACGCCGCGGTTGGCGTCGCGCAGCTGCAGGTTGCTGATGGTGACGAAGTCGGTGTCGGACAGGTCCAGCAGCGCCCAGGTGCGCTCGTTGGGCACGATGGGGAAGATGGAAGCGAGATGGCCGGCCTGTGTCGGGCCGGTCATGGTGAAGCCCTCGTCGATGCCGAAACCGCGCGTGGCCGTGCCGGACAGCGTCAGCGACTCCAGCAAGGCGTAGTTGCCGGTGTCGACGTAGAGGGTGGCGCCGGCCTGCAGGTCGTAGGCGCGGAACAGGTTGGTGACGTTGGGCTTGGGCGCGCCGGCCGACTTGCCGGTGTTGCGGTTGTCGCCCGTGGCCGTGGCGTACTCGTCGCCGGTGGTGGAGCCGTCGTTGACCCAATAGGTCAGGCCGTCCTCGGGCACCGTGAAGGGTTCCTGGCTGCGGTCCAGCACGGCCGGGTTGGTCACCAGGCTGACCTGGATGCGCAGGCCGTGGGTGTTGTAGTCGATGCCGCTGTTGCCCGGAATCCAGGTGAACTGGCCCGAGTCCGGCGTGGCGCTGACGACGTTGGCGACCCACTTCGGGCCGTCCGCCGTGTCCTGGTAGACGTCGATTCGCACCGGGGAGTCGTCGGCGTTGCCGAAGGTCTCCCAGGTGATGTTGAGCGGCTTGAACTTTTCCCAGTCGAGGTAGAGGTCGGGGCCGCGCAGGTTGATGCGGGGCGCGCCGGCGGCAGGGATGGCCAGGTCCGTCGCCGCGTGGCCATACGCGCCGATGTCGCTGGCCTGGTTCTCGCTGACCTTGTAGAGGAAGGCCTGGTCGAAATAGCCGTCGGCGTTGCCACCGGTGAGGCGGTTGGTCTTGAAGACGTATTCCACCGAGCGCGTGCCGAAGGGCACGTCGGCGCGCTGGCCAACAAGTTCCCAGCGGTTGGTCGTGCCGCTGGCCTTGGCCACAGCGGTGGCGAGCACGTCGCCACCGGCGTTGCGGAAGATCAGCTGCACTTCGCCGCTGTCCACGGGGCTTTCCACGCCCATGCGGATGCGGCCGCCGAACAGCAGCTCGAAGTCCTGGCCATCGGCCTGGGCGGCGGTCAGGCCGAGCTGGGCCAGCGTGAAGGTCTGGCGCGCGAAGCCGCCGGCCACGCCACCGGCGAAGAAGAAGTTGTTGCCCTCGTAGGCCTTGGGCGCCGAGCCGGTGGGCGTGTAGGAGGAGGAACCGGCATTGGTTTCCCAGCCCGCCAGCGAGCCTTCGAAGCTGGCGTTGGCGATGAGGTTCTGGTCGGCCGGGTTGCGGCCGTTGTCCATCAGCACGGTGCCCATGTCGATGCCGGGCGAGCTGAAGCGCTGGCCCGCCACCGGGTCACGCAGGCGGAAGTCGTCGCCGAGGAGGCTGACGAACTCGGGCTCGGCCCAGGTCGGGTTGACGACCGTGGCGCCGATGGAGTGCAGGTCGAACTTCGCGATGTCGGCTTGCCAGTCGAGGATGTCGGTGAAGTCCTTGGTCCAGAAGCCGACCTTGCCGGTGCCCGACGTGAACAGGTTGTTGTAGTCGGAGTAGAAGCCGTAGCGGCTGTCGTTGGCCACGTACAGGTCGTAGCCAGTCATCGCCCACATCAGGTTGTTCTGCACCTCGACTTCGGTGCTGCCGCCCTCGGAGCGCAGGTTGTCGCCGGTGATGGCGTAGAAGGTGTTGTTGAACACCCGCACGTCGGTCTTGCCGTTGATCTCTATGCCGACCAGCGTGTTGCGATAGAACAGGTTGTGCAGGATGCGCTGCTCGCTGCTCGCGTTGATCGCCGTCTGGTTGGCAGAAAAGCGGTTGAACTGGACGGTGCCGGTGAAGGCATTGACGCCGGTGACGTTGGCCTCGATGAGGTTGGCGTGGACCAGCGTCTCGCCGCCGATCTGACCGGTGCCCTTGACGCCGACGGTGTTGCCGCGCACGACCTGGCCCTGCATCTGCGCGCCGCCCAGCAGCTGCACGCCGGTGGCGTTGCCCTCGAAGGTGTTCGGGCGGTCGACCGACGCACCCACCCAGCCGATCGCACCAGCACCGACGACGTTGCTTTGCAGGCCAAGGGTCGCGCCGCCGACGGTGTTGCCAGCGAGCTGGTTGGCCGCCACATAGTTGATGCCCAGCGCGCCGCCCTGGATGCGGTTGTTCTCGATAAGGCCGTTGAACGTGGCTTGCAGGTCCAGACCCGTGCCGTTGCCGGTGGCGATCAAGGTGTTGCCGGCGATGCGGCCGCTGGCATTGGAGCCGCCGACGATCTGCATCGCGGCGGGGAAGCCGGTGATGGTGTTGTCGCGGATCTGCACGCCGGTGGCGCTGTCCAGCAGCAGGCCGATGACGCCCGACATGGTGTTGAAGCGCAGGCTGGCGTTCTGCACGCCGGCGGCAATGCTGACGCCGCCGGTGAAGGTGTTGCCGAAGAGCTTGGCGCCCTGCCCCACGGTGAGGCTGACCGCGCCGGTCGCGCTGGAGTCGCTGACCCCCACGCCGTTGCCGGAGATGGTCAGCGTGGATTGCAGCTTCAGGTTCTGCAGCGTCACGTTGGCGCCGTTGACCGTCACCGCACCGGTGATGCTGCTGCCTGCTGCGCCCCAGATCGTCACGCCAGCATCGCCGGCCGAGACCGTGAAGCCGCCCTGGCTGCCGTTGACGACGATGACGTCGCCCGCGCCCAGGGCCTGGCTGTCGAGGATGTCCTGCACCGAGTTGCCGGCGCTGGTGTTGAACACGCGGCTCACCGGCGCTGCGTCGGCGCGGACGAGGATTTCGGGCGAACCCGAAGATCCGCCGATATTTGCGTCCTGCCAGGCCAGCACGGCCTTGCCGGTCGAATCCACCGCAAGCGCGAGTTGCTGCGGTTCGCCGCCGGTCTGGCTGATGCCGGCGCCGGCGCCTATGCCACTGGCCTGGCCGGGCAGCACTTCCTCAAAGTGCTGCGTCGTGGCGTTCCACTGGCGCTCGTAGAGGCTGCTGACCGCGTCGAGCAGCGGCGTGTTGACCCACACCAGGCGCAGCGAGCTGCCACCCGCTGCCAATTGCGGCAGGCCCGGGCGGCTCTGGTCCTTGATGACGTCACGCACGGTGACGCCGCCCGCGCTCAACTGCGCGGTGACGACGGTGGCGCCCTGGTCGGCCCAGGCCTGCCAGGCGACGAAGAGGCTGCCGCCAAAGTAGGCGACGCTCGGCTGCGCATGCCAGGTCGAATCGAGGCCCAGGGCCGTCTTGACCGCCGCGCCGCCGCTGACGCCGGTGGTGGCGTTGGAGCCCGCGAGGCCGGCCCAGGTGCCCGTGCTGGGCGTGCCGCCCGGCGTGAACTCGGTGACGTAGACCTGGCGCAGCGAGCTGCCCGGCTGCACGGCCGAGTAGCCAATGGCCACCTGGTTGCCGCTGGCCGCGACGCTGAAGTCGCGCAGCTCGGTGCCGATGGCGAGACCGGTGCCGGTGGAGGCGGCTTGCGCGCCCAGGGCGACCCAGCTGCCGCCGGTGTAGATCTTGGCGTAGACACGCAGATTGCCTGCGGAGTCGTCCGTGTAGACGACGACCGGGCCGTTGGTGGTGTTGACCAGCTTGGCCTGCACCGCGGTGCCGTTGTTGGTCGCATTGCCCAGGCTGACCCAGGCACTCCCATTCCAGCGCTTGACGACGATGTCGCGGCTGCCGTCGGCCAGCGTCTCCGTCCAGGCCACGACAGGCGCACCTGTGCCATCGACGGTCAAGGTCGGCCTGGCAGAGGCCGCCGCGCTGCTGGCGGACACGCCGCCCTGAGCGGCGCTGATGCCCAGCGCGACCCACTGCGTGCCGTCGTGCTTGGCAACGTAGATCTCGAGGTTGCCGTTGCGGCTGTCGCTCCAGGCGACGTAGCGCTCGCCAGCCGGGCCGGTCGCGACGGCCGGCTCCTGCGACAGGCCGAGGTCGCCAGCCAGACCGCGCAACGCAGCGGAATCCGCCGAGCTGCCGTTCAGGTCGGCCCAGCGGCCGCTGCCAACGACGCCGTCCGGCAGCGTGCCGGCGGCGCGCGGGCTGGTGTCGTCCACCGGCACGACGGCCGGTGCCGGCGTGGCGGGGAAGGCGCTGAAGAAGCCGGCGTCGTCGCCAGCACCACCGAAGTCGATGAGGTTGGTCGTGCCGCCACCGGCCTCGGCCACGGCCATGCCGCCCACGCCCTGGATGAGGTCGTCACCGCCCTCGCCGTAGAGCAGGTCGTTGCCGCCCTGGCCATAGAGCTTGTCCGCGCCCGAGCCGGCCTCGTTGCCGTTGCTGCCGAAGTCGCCGTAGAGGTAGTCAGCGGCCTTGTCGTCGCCTGCGCCGGTGACCGAGTGGCCGTACAGCGTGTCGTTGCCGGCACCGCCGACCATCAGGTCGACGCCCGCGCCGCCTTCGAGCACGTCATCGCCCTCGCCGCCTTCCAGCGTGTCGGCGCCCGTGCCGCCGTCCAGGCTGTCGTTGCCGGCCAGGCCTTGCAGGCGGTCCTCGCCGGCGCCGCCGAAGAGGTTGTCGCTGCCGTCGGCGGAGCCGATCAGCACATCGTCGCCGTCGCCGCCTTCGATCGTGCCGCCCTGGCCATAGCCCTGGTTCAGCTCGTCGTTGCCGTCGTTGCCCTGGATGTTGTCGGCGCCGAAGCCGCCGTCGATGAAGTCGTCGCCGCCATTGCCGTAGAGCTGGTCGTCGCCCTGCTCGCCAAAGATGCGGTCGGTGGCGTCGTCGTCGGCCGGCTGGGTGGACTGCTCGGTCGGCGCGTGGCCGTAGATGGTGTCGTCGCCGCGGCCGCCATACAACGTGTCCTTGCCGCTGCCGCCAATGATCTCGTCATGACCGGAGCCGCCGTCGACGAAGTCGTCGCCCGCGCCCGCGTCGATGTTGTCCGAGCCACCCAGGGCCCAGATCTGGTCGTTGCCGTCGCCACCGAGGATGGTGTCGCCCTGAGCGCCATCGCCACCGTCGTCGCTGCCGAAGATGCGGTCAGCGCCCGCGCCGCCGCTCAGCGTGCCGCCAGCACCCTGGCCGGCCACGAGCAAGTCATCACCGCCATTGCCGGTGAGGGTGTCGACGCCGTCGCCACCGTAGAGGTCGTCAGCACCGGAGCCACCGACGAGGGCGTCATCGCCGCCGCGGCCGTAGATCGTCCAGCCTTGCGACTGGGCAGACACGTTCAACACGTCGGCCTGCTCATCGCCCACAAGCTCGGGGCGGTCGCCCGTGACGCTGCCGCCGATGACGGCCGTGCCGCCTTCGGCGTCAGCGCTTTGATGGTCGACGCCGAAGAAGAGACGGTCACCGGCCGAGACCGTGCCGGTGATGACCAGGTTATCGCCGGCGCTGAGCGTGACGCTCCGGCCGGCGCTGACGCTGCGGCCGTCGCCGATGACGATGTTCTCGCCCGTGGCCTGGCTGTCACGCGACGTGAGCCGAACGTGGCCGGCGCTGCTGACGATGGCACCCACGTAGAGCGCCTGCACGACTTCGGTCAGCTGCACGCCGGTGTTGCCGGTGGCGTTGACGAAGCCGCCGGCCGCGCTGAAGCGGCTGTCGATCTCGACGTCGTTGTAATAGCTGCCGATGCTGCCGCTGACCGTCAGCGTCAGGTTGTTGCCCTCGACGTCGGCGAGCAGGTCGGACAGGTCGTCGACGAGGTCGCCGCCCAGCACGGTCAACTCGACATCGGCGCTGCTGGAGCGCACGCGGTCGAGGTTGAGGTCGCCCGCAACCTCGGTCATGTACACGGCCCCGCTGGCCAGCGCCCAGACGTTGCCGTGGCTGGGGCGGGAGGAGTCGATCTCCAGCGCGTTGGCATTGGTGCCGATGCCGGCGCCACCTGCGGTCAGGCGCAGGTTGATGCCCAGCACGTCGGCATCCGCGTCGCTGCCGATTTCCTGGATGCCGCCGTTGGCCGCAGAGATGGTGACGTTGTTGTTGGCGGCCTCGACGCGCTCCAGCAGCACGCTGCCGCCGGTGGACGTGATGCTGATGGCGCCCGCCTGGGCCAGCACGAGGCGGGGCAGCGTGATGTTGCCGCCGGCCAGCATGGTGATGCTGTCGCCCGCGGTGACGAGGTTGTTGGGGTAGAGGTTGAGGCGGTTGCCGGTCTGGCCACCGGTCACGTTGGAGATGGTGCCCTGCGTGGCCGTGATGGACACGTCGCTGCCGGCGACGACATGGTCGACCTGCACCGAGCCGCTGGTGCTGACGATGGTCACGTCGGCGTTCTGCGACCACAGCGATGCCGGTGCCAGCACCTGCTGGCCGGCCTGGATACCGAGGTTGCCGCCGGACTGGACGATGCGCGGCAGCGTGATGTCACGGCCGGCCGTCAGCTGGGCGTTGCCACCGGCCGTCAGCAGGTTGTTGGTGTACAGCGCCAGCCAGGTGTGGGCGTAGCTGGCCAGCACGTTCGAGATGTCCAGCGCGGCCGTGACCGTGGCGTTGCCGCCGGCGATCAGGTGGTCGGCATAGACGGAGTTGTTCAGGCTCTGTACCGTCAGGTTGCCGGTGCCGGCCTGCACGGTGCTGGGCAGCGTGATGTCGCCGTTGGTGCGAATGGTGGCGTTGCTGCCGGCCGTCCAGGTGTTGCGCTGGAACAGGTCCATGCGCTGGGCCGGCGTCTGGGCGATGACGCTCAGGTCGGTGCCGGCGCTGAGCGTGCCGATGGTGGTTGTCGACGCGATGAGCTCGTTGCCGGTGCCGAAGAAGCCGACGGGGAAGTCGACGATGGCATTGCCCGCCTGGTCGGGGCGGAAGTGGCGGATCCAGTTCGTCGTGCCGAGGTCGATGTTGCGGCTGGCGTAGTCGATGTTGACTTCGACCTGGTAGGTCGGCGGCGTACCGACGACGGTGACCTGGCGCTTGGCTTCGCGCAGCAGCAGGTTGAGTTCGCCACCTGCGCTGAGGTTGCCCAGGCTGAGCGTGAAGCTGCCGGCGTTCGGGTCACGCTGCAGGCCGCGGATGCCCAGGAAGGTGCTGCCACCGGAGGCGCTGGCCAGCGTGGCCAGGCGGCCTTCGCTCTGCACCAGCTCCAGCTCCAGGCGCTGGTTGGACAGGCCGATGGTGCCGCCGGCACTGAGGTTGGCGGTGTTGGTGCGCACCAGGGCGCCCGCGCTGAACGGCACGATGCTGCCGCCGACGGCGGCGATCAGCGTCGAGCCCAGCGGGTTGTCGATGACGCCGTTGAGCTGGATGTCGGCACCGCTGTTGGTGCTGGTGTTGCGGATCAGCAGCTCCGTCGCGCCGTAGCTGTGGCGGATGTTGAACTCGAACGGCGTCGTGTCGCCGGCCGGGCCGGTCACGTTGTCGACGTCGATGTGCACCTTGGGCACCGCCGTCGTGTTGACCGGCGCGATGTTGTTGATGCGCAGGTCCTTCGTCGACTGGTTGGTCAGCGTGATGCGGTTGTAGGTGTGGACGAAGGTGAAGGTCGACTGCGTGCCGGCGATGGTGCCGGCCTGGATGTCGTAGTGATCCGGGTCGGTGTTGTAGACGCCGTTGGCGCGGAAGTTGGCCGTGCCGATGTCGTCGTTGGTGATGTCGTTGACGATGACGGTGGTGGCCGTGTTGTTGACCGACACGTTCTGTGCGGTGACAACATTGCCGGCCGCGTCGACCAGCAGCACCGGATTCGGGCCGGACGACAGGCGCGCGTCGGCGTTGAAGTCGATGTGCTGGTTGTAGGTGTGCGGCGTGTCCAGGGTCACACTGCCGATGTCCGCCCAGGCGGGGTCCTGCACCAGGCGGTAGCCGATGGAGTAGCCCTTCAATTCGGAGCGCACGTCCAGGGCATGGGTCTCGAAGGTGGCCCCCGCCTCGGCGTTGACCAGCGTGTTGAGCCGCTGCTCGATGATCAGGTCGACGTCGGTGTCGCCACCGGCCGCATCGGCCTCGCCCTTGGAGTTGGCATAGGCGTTCAGGCCGCCATGCGAGGCCAGCACATTGATGTTCTCCAGCGAGCTGACGAGCGCACCGGTGCGCACGTTGACGGCCGCGTCCGAGAACATGCGCAGGTAGGCATGCGAGTCCGGATTGGCACCCGCCGCCGCCGAGTAGGCGTTCGCGGCGACACGGCTCTTGGCGTGCGACATGGCGGCGTCGAGCGTGATGTCGTCGCCGGCCTTGACGACCGCGCTGGTGCCAACGTTGACCGTCGTCTGCTGCTGGTTGCCGCTGCCGCCCACGCGCCAGTACATGTCCGCGTCGGAGCCGGCGCCGAAGCCGCCGCTGGAGGCCCGGCCATTGACGTCGCCGTCGAACTGCGACTCGGCCTTGATGTTGACGTTGTGCGCGGCCGTGATGCTGCCGTTGTTGCCGATGCCGGACTGGGTGTCGTGGTTGAGCTGTACGCCGCCCGTCACGTCGGACGAGTTGATGAAGCCGCCGCCCTTGGAGTTGGCGTCGATGGTGCCGTTCTGCGTGCTCTTGGACAGCAGGCTGACCGAGCCGCCGGACGTCAGCTGCGCGCCGCTGCCGGCCGTGGCCTGCACCGTCTGCGTCGCGTTGACGTAGGCCTCGGAGTAGCCGACCGCGATGAAGGCGCCACCGCTGGAGCCCGCCGTGCCGGCGCCGTTGGCGGCCGAGAAGGCGTCGAGCAGGATGTCGCCGCCGGCCTGCACGACCGCGTTGTCGCCCACCGTGGCTCGCACGTTGGTGACCACGTCGACGCGCGATTCCGAGCCCTTCTCGCCAAAGATCAGCGCGCCCGCCGCGCCCGAGGTCTTGCCACTGGACACGCCGTTGTCGACGACGCTGTTGACCAGCTGCAACGCGCCGCCGGCGCCCAGCAGCTGGTGGCCGTTGCCGCTGCCGGTGCTGGTGATGTCGACCTCCAGCTGATGCATGCCGGTGGTGCTGGCGCCCGACAGCTCGATGCCCTCGACGCCTATGGTGTGCTTGCCGCCGCCCGCGCCGAGGTTGATCGCCGCCCCGCCCGCCGTCGCGGCGAGCTGGAAGGTGTTGGCGTCGATGAACTTGACGTAGTAGGTGTTGCCGGTGGTGAGGCCCGACAGAGGCGCCGCGCCGACGCGCGTCAGCACATGGCCGCTGGCGGCGGACTCGGCCGTGTTGGCGATGTCGATGGCCGTGCCATTGCTGGCGTTGGTGCCATTGGTGGCCAGCTTGATGTGGTCGGCGTCGATGCGGATGACGTAGTAGGTCCCGTCGCCCGCCAGATTGGTGATGGCGGCCGCCGGCTTGTTGGGGTTCTCGATGACGATGTCGCGCAGGCTGTACTTGACCTGGTCGCCGGTGTTGAAGCCGTGGCTGCTGATCGTGATCTGGTCGGCGCCGGCCGACTCGACGGCCGAGCCCTCGAACTGCTCGGCGCCCGCCGTGCGGTAGGTGACCGCCTGGCCTTCGGCAAAGCCGTGGCCGTTGACCGTGATCTGTTCGGTCGTCGCATTGACGGCGCTGCTGAGGAACACCTTGGGCGCCACCGTGGCTGCGGCCGCGCTGGTCGCGAGCTTGATGGTCTGCGCATCGATGACGCGCACGAAGTAGGCCTGCCCGTCGTTCAGGCCGCTGATGGCCGGGTTGCCGGCCGCACGGTAGATGACGCGCTGGCCGTCGACGAAGCCATGCTCGACGTCGAACTTGATCTCGTCCTTGGCCGCATCGACGGTGGTCGACTTGAACACCGAGCCCAGCTTGACGGCAGTGGCCGACTGCACGATGACCTGGTAGTTGCGCCCGTCGCCAAGACCGCCGACGGCGCCGTTGCCGTCCAGGCCGATGCTGTAGGTGACCGTGTCGCCGGTGGCCAGGCCATGGTCGCCGTTGAGCGTGATGATGTTGGCGCCGGTATTGACGCCGCCGGCACCGAAGCTGGTGTCGGCGGTGCTGACGGTCTGGCCCTGGTCGGCCTTGAGCTCGACGCTGCCGCCCGCCTTGACGCGCGCACCGGCCAGGATGTCGGCGTGCACGCTGGGGTTGATGTTGATGTCGGCCTTGGAGATGCTGGCCGTGCCCAGGCCGGCAAAGGAGCTGCCGTCGGCGACGCCGTCACCCTCGGCATTGCCATGCGCGCGGATGGCCACATTGCCGCCCACGTCGACATTGGCGCCGCCGTAAAGCTCGGCCGTGATGGTCGGGTTGACGTTGACGACCGGTGCTGCGCCGTTGCCGGAGACGAGCAGGCCGCCCGTCGTCGCCACGGCCGTGGCCGCGCCGCGTCCGCCACCGGAAGCGTCGACAGTCAGGCTGGCGCCGGTGATCTGCGCATTGCCGACCGTCGCGCGGCTGCTGGAGTTGGCATCGGCGCGGGCATCGGTGGTGCCGATGGCGACACCGAAGGAATAAGCCTCGCCGTCGGCGCGCGAGCTGGCCTTGTCGGACACGGCAGACAGCACCTCGGCGCCGCCGTCGGCGTTCACCGAGGCGCCGTTACGGATCTCGGCGCTGACGGTCGCTGCCGTGGAGGCGCGCGTGTCGGCGCCGTTGATGCTGGCAAAGCCGCTGCCGCCACCCGCCTCGCCCTTGGCCACGGCGCCTTCGGAGCCGTCGTGCGAGGCTCGGATGGTGATGCGGCCACCGGCGTCGAGCACGCCGCCCACGGTCGTCGCGACCGTCGGCGTGACCTGCGCGTTGGCGACGGCCTTGCCCAGCGAGACCAGGCCGAAGGACGTTGCATCCGACGTGGCGCGCGCGCCGCCGCTGGTGGCGCCGCCGAGCAGGATGTTGCCGCCGGCCGTGATGCCGCTGCCGAGCATGGAGGTGCTCAGGTTGCGTGCGACGACGGCGTTGGAGTCGTTGGACGCCGCGCCGATCAGGCCGCCGGCCGGTGCCGTCGTGTCGGTCGCCGCGCTCTGGTCGCTGATGTTGTCGATGGCGACATTGCCGCCGGCCGCGATGCCGGTGCCGGCCACGATGGTGGTGGCCTGGTTGTCGTTGCCGTAGGTGTTGTTCTGGGCGTTGGTGATCGAGCCACCGGCGATGCTGTCGGCGCGGGCATTGCCCTTGCCCAGCAGGCCGCCGATGGACAGGCCATAGCCCTCGGCGCTGGMGACGTTGCCGGATCGGGTGATGACGCTGAAGTCACCGGTGCCGGCGGACAGGTCGCTGCTCGCGCCGCCTAGCGACGTGGTCATCTCGGCCGAGGACTGCGCCAGGCTGTTGGCGCCCACGCCGCTGAAGCCGAATGAGCCGCCGGAGGCATTCGCGTAGGCGTGCGCATCCAGTCCGTTGGCGCCGTTGCCGTTGTGGTTGTGGCTGGCCAGCAGGCTGAAGTTGCGGCCCGCGCTGACGTCGGCATTGCCGACCGTCGTGTCCATGTCGGGGCGCACACGCGCTGTCGCGTCGGAGCCGCTGAACGAGCCCAGGCCGCCGATGCTGATGCCATCGGCGCGCGCGTCGGCGTCGCCGGTGGAGATGTTGTTGATGATGACGTCGCGGCCCGCGGCAATGCTGCCGCCGGCGCCGATGCCGACATTGATGGTCGGCGTGATGACGGCATTCGAGGTGTTGCTGCCGCCCGAGCCAAGCAGGCCGCCGGCGGCAGCGTCGCTGTCAGAGGTCGCGCGGTAGTTGCTGGCCGTGTTGATGACCAGGTCGCCGCCGACGGTGCCGGAGATGGCGCCGGTCACGGCATTGGTCGTGCCGCCCATCGTCGCGCTGGACTTGGCCACGCCGCCGGCGCCGATGAGGCCCAGGTTGAGGCTGTCGCCCACGGCATCGGCCGTCAGCCCGGACAGCGTGTCGAAGCGGACATTGCCCGAGGTGTTGAAGACGACGCCCGACCCGGTGTTGTTGGTCAGGTTGGCGACCGTCGAGGCGGTCGAGTTGCTGCCCGAGACCGAGATCGACGAGCCCGCGCTGGCGCTGGAACGCGCGGTCGCCTTGCCGGCGGCCGCGTCGCCGTTGTTCAGGCGCACGGCCATCTGCACGTCGCCCTTGCTGCCGTGCGTGGTGACCTTGGCGTTGTTGCCGATGTTGGCCGTCATCGTCGGGTTGATGTCGACGTCGGCGACCGAGCCGCCCGCGCCGACGCCACCGGCGAACTGCACGCCATCGGCAATGCCGGTGGCCTGGGTCGATGCGTTGGCGCCGACGTTCACGGCACCGTTCACGTCGATGACCGCGCCGGCTCCGATGCCGGCCGTGACGGTGGGCGTCACGGCGCTGGTGGCCTTGGCGCCCGAACTGGCCGCGACCAGGCCRCCGGTTGCGGCGGAGCTGTTGGCGGTGGAGGTCTGGTTGGCGGTCGCGTCGATGACGAGGCCGCCGCCGTTGACCTTGGGCGCGCTGGTGGCGGCCGTCGTGCCGGTGGAGGTGGCCGTGGCCGTCATCGCGCCGCGCGCCGCGCCACCCGCGCCAAAGGCGGTGCCGTCGGCCGTGACGAGGTTGTTTGCCAGCGCCTGCACGGTGGCAACGCCGCCGTTGCCGTTCAGCGTGGCGGCCACCTGGGTCGTCGCGCTGGTGTTGGCGCCGGACTTGGCCGTCGCGTTCGAACCCGCCACGGTGACAAAGGTGCTCACGCCCGCCGCGTCGGCCTTGGCGCGGGCGTTCTGGCCGTTCTGGTTGTGCTGGGCCAGCACATTGACGCCCTGCCCGCTCAACGTCGTCGTGCCCTGCACGAGGTTGCTGACCGTGGGCGTGACCTCGGCCGTGGCCGACATGACGCCGACCGCCCCGATCAGGTTGAACGACAGGCCGCGCGCCTGGGCGTTGGCGTCCATCTCGGACAGCGCCAGGATGTTGATGAGGCCGGCACTCGTCACGGTGCTGGCCGAGCTGGCATTGCCCGCGCCGGCCGTGACGGCGCCGTT
Source organism: Roseateles sp. P5_E8 (assembly GCF_054177665.1). Classification (NCBI taxonomy): domain Bacteria; kingdom Pseudomonadati; phylum Pseudomonadota; class Betaproteobacteria; order Burkholderiales; family Sphaerotilaceae; genus Roseateles; species Roseateles sp. P5_E8. Next base: position 26,418 of record NZ_JBGCUM010000020.1, read on the forward strand.
GGCCTTGGCCGTCGCATCGCCGCTGTTGACACCCACGCCCAGGCCGCCGCCCGAGGCATTGGCCTGCGCGTCCGCGTAGTTATGCCCAAGCGCGCGCACGTCGACGCCGGTGCTGCCGCCGGAGCCGCCGCCGATCTCGGCCGTCGTTGCGCCATTGGCGTTGGAAACGGCAACCGAGCGGCCGAGCGCGACCAGCAGGCCGAAGGAGGCTCCGGAACTTTCCGTGTGGCCGACATTGGCCGCGTCGGCATGGATGCTGACCGAGCCGCCGGCCGTCAGCACGCTGCCGGCGCCGCTGCGCGCGGTCGTTGCGGCATTGGCATTGGCGGTGGCGGACGCACCGGCGCCGCTGGCCAGCAGCGAGCCGGAGGAACTGCGCGCCAGCGCCACGGTGTCTTGCCCGTTGCTGCCCGCGCCGTCATGGTTGTGGCTGGCGCGGATGCTGATATTGCGGGCCACGTTGGCCGTCTCGTTGCCGGTCAGCGCGTTGATGTTGGGGCTCATCGTCGCGGACGCGAGCGAGCTGCCGAAGCCGATGCCGCCGCTGACCGCCCGGCCCTGGGCCGTGGCCGTCGTGTCGGCCGAGGACAGCGCGGTGACGATGAGGTCACGGCCGACGTTGATGCTGCCGCCGCCGCCGAGGTTGGCCGTGATGGTGGGGCTGAAATTGGCCGTGGCCGAGTTGATCTGGCCGGCGGCCAGCAGGCCGAGGCTGGAAGCCTGCGAGATGGCGTTGACGAGGTGGTTGGCGTAGGTCTCGACCTTGAAGTCGATGCCCTGCTCGCCGCTGACGGCGCCGAGCGCCTGGCTCACCGTGCCGGTGACGGTCGCGTTGGACACCGCGCCGCCCAGGCCGCCGACGAGGCCGATGCCGCGCGCGTCGCCGTTGGCGTCCACATGGGCGCCGGTCTGCGTCGAGAAGGACACGCCGCGCGCCGCGGTCAGCGTCACGCCGCTGCCGGTGGTCGCGTTGATGTTGTAGTTGACGGCCGCCGACGCATCGGCACCACCACCGGCCGCGATGCCGCCGCCGGCCGCGAAGGCCGTGGACGTGGCGCCGCCGGTCTCGTTGCTACCGCCGTTGTGGCTGAGCGAGAAATTGATGTCGCCGGTATTGGCGGAATGCGTTGTCGCGTTGACGCCCGTGCCGACCCGCAGCGTCATCGTCGGCGCCAGCGTCACGTCGGACTTGGACAGGCCCAGCGACGGGCCGAAGGACACGGCCACGCCGGTAGCGGTGCCGTCGGCATCGGTGGTGGCCGTACCGCTGACGTTGATGCCACCGGCCACGTCGATGACGGCGCCGTCGCCCAGGCCCGCGCGCACGTCGGGGTTGACGGTGGTGGTCACGCCCGCGCCGGTGCCGGCGGCGAGCAGGCCCAGGGCCATGCCCTCGGCGGTCGTGCCGGCCGTCTGCGTGGCGGTCGACTGCACGGTCAGCGCGCTGGCCGACTGCACATCGGCGCCGCTGGTCGCCTCCGTGATGCCGCCGGAGCGGGCCGTGGCCGTCACGGCACCACCCGACACGCCGAGGCTGCCGGCCGCGGACAGGCCCGTGCCGGTGACGATGTTGTTGGCCTGGGCCTGCACGACGACGCTGTTGCCGCCGGCGCTGAAGCTGGTGGCATTGCCGGTCAGCGCCTTGGTGTCGGCCGCTGCGGTTGCATCGGCAGCGGCGCCACCGACGGACACGAGGCCACTGACGCCAGCCGCATCGGCGACGGCCGTGCTGTCCTCGCCAGCCTGGTTGTGGCGGGCGCGCACGGTGATGCCGTTGCCGCTCACGCCCGTCGTGCCGCGCACTTCGGCCGTCACGGCAGGGCTGACCTGGCTGGTGGCGCTCATGAAGCCGAGGGCGGCGCCAAAGCCGAAGGAGAAGGCCTTGCCCTTGGCGTCGGCGTCGGCGCTGGAGGTCGCGTCGACGAGCACGGCGCCGCTGCTCAAGGTGTTGCTGGCGACGCTGGTGTCGCCCATGCCGGCGGAGACACCGCTGTTGGAGCGCGCCGTCGCGCTGCCGCCGCTGATGCCGCCCAGGCCCGCCGCGCCGGACGCCGAGGTACCGGCCACGGCGGTGTTCTTGCCCTGGGCGATGACGTTGACGGAAGTCGATCCGCCGACGCCGCCGCGCAGGTCGGCCGTCGTGCCGCCGCCAACGACGGCCGAGCTTGTCGACTTGCCGAAGCCGATCAGCCCGCCGGCGCCGAGGCCGGACGTGTCGCCGCTGGCCAGGTTGGCCGCGTCGGCCAGCACCTTGACGGTGCTGCTCGACGTGAGCTTGCTGCCCGCGCCGACGGTGGCGTCGACATTGGCCGATGCCGTGGCATCGGCGGACGCACCCGTGCCGCTGACCAGCGCACTGCCGGCCGAGGCCAGCGCCGTGGCGACCGTGTTCAGGCCGGTGGCGGCCGTGCCGTCATGGTTGTGTCGGGCCTCGACGAGGATGGCGCCGCCGGCCGTCAGCTGCTGGTTGCCGGTGCGCGCAAAGATCGTCGGGCTCATCGTCGCCGTGGCGCTGGACGAACCGATGCTGGCCGCGATGCTGAGCGCCTTGCCGACGGCGTTGGCCGTCGTGTCGGTGCTGGAGAGCATCTGCACCGTCGCGCTGCCGACGACGTTGGTGGTGCCGCTGCCGAGGTTGATGCCTATCGTCGGCGTGAAGCTGGCCGTGGCGCTGTTGATCTGGCCGCTGACCAGGCCGCCACCCGAGGCGCGCGCGGTGCTGGTGACGGGCTGGCTGGACACGCCCAGCGCGTTCAGGTTGCGCCCGACCGTGCCGCTGGCGCTGGTGAAGTTGCTCTGCGCGCTGCCGGCGACGGTGGCGCTGGAGATGGCGCCGCCGATGGCTGCGACCAGGCCGAAGGTGTCGCTGTTGGCGGTGGACTCGACGTGGTTGCCGACCTTCAGCTCCACGTTCAGGTCGCGGCCGGCGTTCAGCGTGACGCCGGTGCCGGAGCTTTGCAGGATGTTGTAGCTCGTCTGCGCCGAGGCGCCGGTGCCGCTGAGCCCGGCCGCCAGGCCGCCGGACGGCGCCGTGGCGGTGGCCGTGGCGCCGCCGGCGCCGCTGCTGCCGTTGTTGACGCGCGTGGCAATCGTCAGGTCCGAGCCCACGCCGTTGGCGCTCAGGCTGGCGCCCGTGCCGATGCGGTTGGTCATCGTCGGGTTCAGCGTCGCGTCGGCGATGGAGAGACCCATGGACACGCCGCCGGACAAGGCGACGCCGCTGGCGATGCCGTCGGAGTCCGCGTTCGTTTCGGCGACGACGGAGATGGCGCCGCCGACGCTGACCTGCGCACCGTCACCGATGCCGGCGTTGATGGTGGGCGTGACGCTGCTGGTGCCACCGGCGCCGGAGGCGCCCGCGAGCACGCCGCCGGCGGCGGCCTTGGCCGTGCCGTCGGCGTTCTGGTCGGCATGGGCCAGCACGGAATAGCTCGCGCCCGTCACGTCGGCGCCGCTGACGGCGCCCGTCGTGCCGCCGGTGCTGGCGTTGGCCACGACCGCGCCGGCGCCGATGCCCGCGGCAACCGACAGCGCGTCGCCGGTGGCGATGGCGACGTTGTCCGACAGGCCTTCGACGATGACCGCACCGCTGCCGCCGGCGATGGACGTGCTGTTGCCCACCAGCGCCTGGGCGCCGGCCAGGCTCTTGGCGTTGACGATGGCGCCGGATGCCGCCAGACCGAGGCTGCCGCCGGCCGCGTCGGCCGTGGCGCGCACGTCTTCGCCGCCCTGGTTGTGATAGGCGCCGACGCGCACGCCGGTGCCCGACACCAGGCCGGTGTTGCCGGTGACGGTGGAGCGCACGTCGGGCGAGGCCTCGGCGCTGGCGGCCATGATGCCCACCGCGCCGGCCACGCCCAGCGATAGGCCGTAGGTGTTGGCCGTGGCGTCGTTGCTGGAGCGCGCCTCGATGACGATGGCGCCGCTGGCGTTGATCGTGGCGTCCTGCGCCGCGACGCCGACCGTCGTCTGCACATTGCCGTTGGCGCGCGCGGTGCTGCTGGCGCCGTTGGTGCCGACGATGCCGCCGCCGGAGGCGTCGGAATCGGAGTTGGCGAGGTTGCGCGCCTGGGCGCGCACGGTCAGGTCGGTGGACGAACCGACGCCGCCCAGCAGCTCGGCCGTCGTGCCGCCGTTGGCGCGGGCATTGCCGACGCTGACGCCGACGGTGCCGCCGCCAATGGACAGCGCCAGGGCTTCGGCCTGGGCCTCGTTGTTGTTGTAGGCCAGTACGTCGACGCGGCTGCCCGCGCTGATGAGCGAGCCCGATCCGACGCTGGCTTTGACGCTGCCGTTGGCCTCGGCCGTGGGCACGGCGCCGTTGCCGGTGAAGCCGCCGAAGCCCGGGGCCGTGGACTGGGCCCAGGCGCCCTTGTTGGCCAGAGCGCTGGTGCCGTTGTGGTTGTTGCGGCCCTGCACGCGGATGAGGCCGCCGGCGTTCAGCACCGAGGTGGCGCCGAACAGCGCCTGCACGACGGGCGAGAAGGTGGCGGAGGACAGGCTGACGCCGGTCGCGCCGGCGCCGGCGGTGACGGTCAGCACATCGGCGTCGGCCCGGCCGGTGGTGACGGCGTCGACCGTAGCCTCGCCAGTCGTCTTGATGAGGGAGGCATCGCCCACCGAGGCGCGCACCAGCGGCGCCACGTCGACGATGGCGAAGTTGGCGCTGATGGCGACCGCGCCGACCGAGAAGGCCAGCGTGTGCGCATAGGTGTCGAAGTCGGCGGTCGCGCTGACATGCAGCGCACCGACGTTGAGGCCGGCATCCTGGCCGATGCGGGCACCGGCGCCGACGTCGGCGCTGACCTGGCCGTCGCTGTCCAGACGCGTGAAGGACGCACCGGCCGCAATCGCGCCGGCGGCGCCCTGGTCGGTGTTGAGATGGATGATGCGGTTGGAGATGGCCGTCACGTCGACGCTGGACGCGGCGCGCACGCGGGCACCGTCGGCCAGCGCGCTCTGCACATAGCTGCTGTCGCTGAGCACGGACACGGCCGCGCCCAGGCCCACGAAGCCGGCGCCGCCGGCGAAGGCGATGGCCTCGACCGTGCTGTCCAGCCGCGAGCTGACCTTGAACTGGCCGCCGGCCGTGTAGCTGCCGCCGGCGTTGGCATTGGTGTTGAAGGCGGTCGAGAACACGCCGATGCCGGCGCCGATGCCGCCCGCGCCCGCGCCGATGGCGCCGACGAGGAAGTCCACATCCGCCCACTGGCGGGCGTTGACGGTGATGGCGTTGCCGGCCGTGATGCTGGTGCCGCCGGCCACGGTGGCCTCGGTGCCCTGGGCCGGGTTGGTCGCGTTGATCGCGGCCAGCCATTCGGCCTGGCTGGGGCCTGAGCCGTTGACGAAGCCGCCGGCCGCGCCGGCGCGGTCATGCACGCGCTGCTGGCCGCTACCGGCCGAGCCGCCGCTGAAGCCGCCCAGCACGCTGCCGACCTGGCCCTTGGCGAGTGTGGCCTGCTTGGCCGCGTCGCTGTCGCCCGAGCCGGAGCTGCCGTCGCCCTGGGTCTTGGTCATGCCATCGGCCGTCGCGCCGTCGCTGTTCTGGTAGCTGCGCTCCAGCGGCGTGCCGACGGACCACACCGTCACCGCAGCCGCCGCGCCGACGAAGCCGCCGGCGCCGGAGATAGTCAGCGAGTCGAGGTCTATGCGCGACAGGCCATTGATGGCCACGTCGCCCGCGGCTGCCACGTCGGCATTGCCAAGGATGCGCGCCGCCGTGTCGTTGCGCAGGCTGCCCACCTGCACCGCGCCGCCCACGCCGACGAAGCCGCCTGCGATGGCGCCCGTGAAGGCCGTGCCGCTGGCGCTGTTGGCCGCAGTCACGTAGACGCCCTGATCCGAGTCCGCGCCGGCGTTGCCGTTGTTGCGGTTGATCTTGGTGTTGGCGCCAATGATGGCCGTCGTGTCGGAGTCCAGCAGCGACACGCCCACGCCACCGCCCACGCCGACATAGCCGACGCCCGCAGCGACGTCGAGGTGGAAGAAGTCTTCGCTGCTCTCGGCCTGCACGATGACGCCATGGCRCTCGGCCTCGCCGAGGCCGCCGGCACCGACGCTGCCGTCCAGCATGCCGAGCAGGCCCGTGCCCGCGCCCTTGGCGTCGACGCTGGCGCCGGTCAGCACGCCGGCATCGGTGTGCTTGGTGATGCTCATGACACCGACGGACGCACCGACGCCCACGGTGCCCGCACCGAGGGCGCCGGCGATCAGCGTCACATCGGTCTTGTCGCTGGCCAGCACGCCGACATCGCCGCCCGCCTGCACCGCAGACGCGGCGCCGATGGAGGCCGCCGTGTGGTTGTTCAGCACCAGCACGTTGACCGCGCCGCCCACGCCCACGGTGCCGGCCGCGATGCCGGCAGAGATCAGCAGCAGGTGGTCCTCGTTGCGCGCCTGGACGACGACGTCGTCCTTCGCCTTGACGCTGGCATTGCCGTTGATGCTGGCGGTTGTGTCGTGCGTCAGCACGGTCACATCCACGCCCGGGGCCACGCCCACGGTGCCGAAGCCGAGGGCGCCGGCCAGCGCCACATGCGAGAAGTCGTCACCCGCGCCGACGAGGACGCTCTGGCCCGCGCTGGCCGTGCTGATGTCCGCGTTGACGTTGGCGCTGGCGCCGACGGTGGCCGTCGTCGTCGTGTTGACGACATTGGTGGCCGAGCCGACGCCGATGCCGGCCGTGCCGGCGCCCAGCGCCACGGCGAAGGTCTCGATGTCGTCGCGGTTGGTGGCGGTGACGGCCACACCGGTAAAGCCGCTGCGCGTGTTGGGCGTGGCGACGCGGTTCTTCGTGAAGCTCTGGTCGTCGCTGGACTGGCCACTGCCGCTCGCCGCATTGAAGGTCGGCGTGCCGACTTCAAAGGCCGCCGCGCTGCCCTTCTGGCCGGCGGCTGCATTGGGCAGGCCGCTGGTGCTCTGCGGCGTGGAGGCGCCATAGCCGACGCCGATGCCGCCGTCCTGGACCGTCAGGCCGGCGCGCAGGCCATCGGCCGTAATCTTGGCGCCCTCGCCCACCAGGGCGACGGTGTTCTTGTTCGCCGTGACGACACCGACGGCCGCGCCGACGCCGGCCGAGCCGGAGGCGCCGACCGAGCCGGTGATGAGGTCGATCTCGGAGTTCTCGCCCGCCGCGACGACGATGCTGCCCTGGGCATGCACGTCGCCCGCGCCGGTGCTGGCCTTGGCGTCGGTCGGGTCGTCGCCGAGGATGGCACGCGTCGTGATGTTGAGGACCTGCACGTTCGCGTCGGCGGCGACGCCGACGCTGGAGCTGGCGGCCACGCCGGCGGCGACGGTGGAGATGTCCTCGTCGGAATGCGACGTGACCAGCAGGTCGCCATCGACGGTGCCGGTGGCGCCGGAACCCAGCCGGGCCTCGGTGGTCTTGTTGAGCGTGTTGACGACGACGCCCAGGCCGACGCCGACGCTGCTGGACGCGGCAATGGAGCCGGCCACCGAGACGATGTCGGTCTCGTCGCTGGCGCGCACCTTCATGTCGGCCTGCGTGGCGCCCGAGGCGGTGCCGACGGTGAAGGTGGCGCTGTCGTCGATGCGCGCCTTGGTCGTCTCGTTCAGCACGTTGACGACGACCGAGCCGGCCACCGCTGCGCTGCTGGACGCACCGCCGCCCACGGCGATGGTGACGAGGTTCTCGTGCGATGTGGCGGCCACGTCCACGCCACCGGTCGTGCCGGCGGTGATGGCCGTGCTCGGGCCGACCAGGGCCTGCACGGTGTCGTTGTGGACCAGCACCGTGCTGGACAGGCCGACGCCGGCCGAGTTGCCGTAGGCCAGCGCACCGGCGATCTGCGTCATGTCGAACGGCGCATCGGCCACCACGGCCAGCGCGCCGCCGGCCTGCAGCGCCGAGCCGGCGCCACCGGCGGTCGTCGCCTCGGTCGTGTTGGTGACGATGTAGACGGACACGCTGCCACCCACGCCGGTGCCGTCGGTCGCCACCCCCGCGGTCGCAGCGACGCTGGTGATGTCCTGGTCGCTGTTGGCGCGCACGGTGATGTCGCGCCCGGCCTTCAGCGCCACGCCCGTGCCCAGCGTCGCCTTGGTGTTCTCGATGAGGACGGTCACGTCCAGGCCGATGCCGACGCCGGCATTGCCGATGGAGATGCCACCGGCGCCCGCGCCGCCCTCGATGTTGGTCTTGCTCTTGGCGCCGACCGTGACGTCCTGGGCCGCACCGGCGGTCACGCCCAAAGCGGCGTCGTTGACCGTCACGCCGTTGTCCAGACGCGCGATGGTGTCCAGCGTGTAGATATTGACCGCCGCCGAGCCGGCGCCAGCAGCACCGTCGGTGGAGATGCCGCCGGAGATGGCGAGGTTGCTGACCGTCAGGCCGCCCAGCGGGTCGGGCAGGTCCAGCGTCGCCGGCACGACCTGGCCGTTGGCGGTGATGGTGGTCGCGTCGCGCGCAGCGAGCTGGGCGCCGGCGCCCACGGTCGCGTTGGTACGTTCGACAACGATGTTCAGACCGACGGACGCACCGACGCCCGTGCCGCCCGTGCTCAGCGCGGCCGCGCCGGCGATCGCCTGGATGGCGGTGCTCTGGTCGGCGACGACGTCGAGCTTGCCGGCGCTGGCGCGCACCTGCGCACCGGCGCCGACGGTGGCCGCCGTGTCCAGCGTGACGATGTTGATGGCGGCACTGCCGGCCACCGAGGTGTCCTTGCCGCCGGCAGCGGCAACGCCCAGGCTGCGGAATTCATGGTCGCCGCTGTCGCCCGGGCGGTCGGCGCGGATCAGCACCGAGGCGCCGCGCAGGTCGGCATTGGCGCCGACCTGGGCCACATTGCTGGCGTCGGTGACACCCAGCGCCACGGCAGCGCCGACGTTGGTGTCCTTGCTCAGGTCGATGGCATCGCCCTGAGCGGTATTGATGACGTTGTAGTCGGCGGTCGCGTCGACCGTCATCGCGCCACCGGCCGTCAGCTTGACGCCGTCGGCCACGCTGGCCGTGTTGTCGGTGACGAGCACCTGCACGACGATGGCCGCCGCCACGCCGGTGCCGTCGGACCCCTGCCCGCCGGTCTCGCCGCTGGTCTGGGTGTTGGCGGAGTTGGTCTGGTCGTTGCTCTTGGGCAGCGTGCGGTCGCCGCCGTTGTTGGGGTTGTTGTTGACCTGGTTGTCGGCTTCCTTGTCGGAGCTGCGGCCGCCGGAGCTGTTGCCGGAGGCGCTGGCCTTGGCCGTGCCGGTGGCCAGCACCGTGGCGCCGGAGGACACGTCGGCCGCGCCGCCGGCCGTCACGTTGCGGGCCAGGCGCGCGCTGACATCGCCGTCGACGACGGTGACGACGACGGAGACACCGACGGCGGTGTCCTTGCCGGCCGCTTCGGCCTTGGCGCTGCCGGTGACCTGGTCGAGGCGGAAGGCGCGCACGGCCATGTCGCCGCCAACGGTCAGCGTGCCGGCGCCCGTGCCCACGTAGGCATTCGTGTCGTTCGTGGCGATGGTGACGGCTGCCGCCACGCCGACGCCGGTGTCGCCCTTGGCGCCGTTCTCGGTTTCGGTGGTGATGGTGTCCTGCGCGGTCGACGAGACTGTCATCGCGGACACATTGCCGGCGATCTGCGCGCCGTCGGCCAGCGTCGCATCGAGGTTGCGGTCGACGACGTTGACGGCGACGGACGCACCGACGCCCACGTCGCTGCCACCGGCCTGTGCGCCTTCGTTCTCGGGCAACGCCTTGGCCGTGTCGCTGGCGGTGGAATGCGTGATGGCCTGCAAAGAGCCGCCGGAATCGGCACCCGCCAAGGTCGCGCCGCCGCTGAACTGGGCGCGCGTGTCCTCGTTGACGACGTTGATCGCGACCGAGCCGGCCACGCCGATGTCGCCGCCGCCCGCGCCGCTCTTGGCACTGGCCAGCGTCGTGTGCGTCGTGTCGCCGCCGACGTTGGTCATCGTCGCGCCGAGCTGCAAGCCGTCGGCGGTGATGACGACGCCGGTGTTCACCAGCGCTTCGTTCGTCGTCGCGGCGTAATTCACCGCGACCGCGGCGCCGACGCCGGTGCCGCCGTCGCCCGTCGTCGCGCTGCCGTCGGCAATCGCCTGCACGTCGGTGTTGGTGGAGGACTGGACGGAGACGTTCTTCGTCGGCGTGGAAATGGTGCCGGCGCTGATGCGCGCACGGCTGGTCACGTCGGTGACGTTGACGGCCACGGCGGCGGCGACGCTGACGGTCTCGCTGCTGCCGCTGTCGCCGCTGGTGGAATCGGTGCTGGCCACGCCGGCCGAGGGCGTCGCGGCGCTGCTGCTGGAGTCGCGCGCACCGCCGTCGCCGGCCGCGGAGTTGCCCAGGCCACGGCCGGCCGCCGTCTTCTGGTTGACGCCGTCGTTGTCGGCGTTGCTGCTGCTGTCGTCCTGTTCGCCACCCACCGCGCTGGCCTCGGCCTTGCCCGTGGTGCTGACCTGGCTGGTGCCGGCCACGCTGACGGCGCCGGTGCTGGTGACCGAGCGGGCCAGCTCGGCGGTCGAGTGGTCGAGTTCCACGTTGACGGCGACTGCCGCGCCGATGGCCGCGTCCTCATCGCCCTCGGCCTTGCCCTTGGCCGTGGTGTTGTTCGTCGAGCGCAGGTCGGCCGTGACGGCCAGGTCGCCCGTGGACGTCAGCAGGCCGCCGGTGCCGAGGCGCGCGATGCTGTCCTGGTTGGCCACCGTGACGGCGACGACCGGCGCGACCGCCGTGCCGCCCTTGGCGCCGCCTTCGGCCTGCGTCGTGATGGTGTTCTGCAACGCGGCCGAGATCGTCAGCGCGCCGGCGGTGCCCAGGCCCGCGCCGTTGAGCACCTCGGCCCGCACGATGTGGTCGGGCACGTTGACGGCGACGGACGCACCGACGCCGGTGTTCTGCGCATCGACCTGCACACCGGAGTCCATCGGCGTGGCCTTGGCCGTGTCGGCATGCGTGCTCTTGGCCGTGACGCTGCTGGCGCCCGCGCCGGCTTGCGCATTGCCGGCCAGTTCGGCGGTCGTGCGGTCCACCGCCACGTTGACGGCCAGCGCGCCGGCCACGCCGGTCTTGGCGCCGCCCGCGCCGCTCTTGGCCTCGGCGCTGGTCGTGTGCGTCGCGCCGTCGCCGTTGGCGGCGGCCATGCCGGCCGTGATGTTCAGGCCCTGGCTGTTGATGCTGCTGCCGGCCAGCACGCGCGCTTCGTTCGTGCTGTGGCCGACATTGATGGCCACGGCGACGCCGACGCCGGTGTCGTTGGGGTTGTCCTCGTCCTTGGCGCGGGTGCTGCCGTCGGCGATGGCCTTGGCATCGCTGTCGGCCTTGCTGGCCACGGTGACGGCACCGCTGGAGGCGATGCTGGCGCCGGAGACGGTTGCCGTCGCCGTCGCATCGGCGATGTTGACGGCCACCGCAGCGGCGACGCTGACCGTGCCGCCACCCGTGCCCTCGGCCGAGGGCGTGGACGTGCTGGAGGAGGAATTGCGCGCTCCGCCGCTGGCGGCGGCCGAGTCACCCTGGCCGCGCGCGGCGGCGTTCTGGTTGTTGACGGCTGCGTCGTCGCCAGACGAATTGCTGTCGTCTTCCTTGCCGCCCACGGCGCTGGCGCTGGCCTGGGCCGTCGCGTCGCTCTCGCTCGATGCGGTGATGGCGACGCTGGTCGTGCCCGTCAGGTTGCGGTTGACGCTGGCGCGGCTCTCGTCGTTCTCGACGTTGATGGCGATGGCGGCGCCCACGGCGGCGTCCTTGCTGCCTTCGGCCTTGCCCTCGGCCTTGGTCGTGTTGGTGGACTTGAGGCTGCTGGCGACGTTGACGGCGCCGGTCGCGTTGATGGCGCTCGGGCTGGTGCCGATGCGGGCGATGGCGTCCTGGTTGGCCACGGTGACGGCCACGACGGGCGCGACGGCGGTTTCGCCCTTGGCGCCGCCTTCGGCCGTCGTCGTGATGGCGTTCTCCAGCGCGCCGCTGACGGTCAGCGCGCCGCTGCTGGTGACGGTGGCGCCGTTGGCGATCTCGCCACGCGCGATGACGTCGGGCACGTTGACGGCGACCGACGCACCGACGCCGGTGTTCTTGGCATCGGCCTGCACGCCGGAGTCCGTCGGCGTGGCGCTGGCCGAGTCGGCATGCTTGGTGGCCGCGCTGATGGTGCTGGCGCCTGCGCCGGCATTGACGCTGGCGCCCGAGAGGACCTCGGCCGTCGTGCGGTCCACGGCCACGTTGACGGCGAGCGCGCCGGCGATGCCGGTCTTGGCGCCGCCCGCGCCGCTCTTGGCTTCGGCGGCGTTGGTGTGCGTGCCATTGCTGGTCATGCCAGCGCGCACGTTGACGCCCTGGCTGGCGACGACGGCGTCACCGAGCAGGCGTGCCTCGTTGGTGTTGGTGGCGGCGTTGATGGCCACGCCGACGCCCACGCCGGTGTCGTTGGGGTTGGCCGCATCCTTGGCACGCGTGCTGCCGTCGGCCGTGGCCTTGGCGTCGGTGTCGGCCTTGCTGTCCAGGCTGACCGCGCCGCCCGCCGTCAGCGTGCCGCCGCCGGCCGTGGCGCGGCTCGTGGCTGAGGCCACGTTGACCGCGACCGCTGCCGCCACGCTGACCGTGCCGCCGCCGGTGCCCTGGGCGGACGGCGTCGACGATGAGGACGATGAATTGCGCGCGCCGGCCGAGTTGGCGGCCGAGTTGCCGCTGTTGCGGGCGGCGGTGTTCTGGTTGTCGACGGCGGCGTCGTCGCTGGAGGAGTTGCTGTCGTCCTCCTTGCCACCGACGGCGCTGGCCTTGGCTGCCGCCGTGCTGGCCGCGCTGCTGGTGGCCGAGATGGCTATGGCGCCCGTGCTCTTCAGGCTGCGCGCGGTGCTGGCGGTGCTCTTGTCGTTCTCGACATTGATGGCCACGGCGGCGCCAACGGCGGCGTCTTTCGTGCCCTCGGCCTTGCCTTCGGCTTTCGTCGTGTTGGTGCTGGCCAGCGTCGCGTTGACGCCGATGGCGCCGCTCGCGTCGATGAGGGTGCCGGTGCCGATGCGGGCCAGCGCGTCCTGGTTGGCCACCGTGACGGCGACGACAGGTGCTACGGCCGTGCCGCCCTTGGCGCCGCCCTCGGCCGTCGTGGCGATGGCCGAGTCAGTCTTGGCATTCAGCGTGACCGAGCCGGCCGGCGTCAGCGTGGCGCCGTTCTCGATCTCGGCGCGGCTGAGGTGGTCGGCCACGTTGATGGCGACGGACGCACCGATGCCCGTGTTCTCGGCCACCGCACCGCCGCCGTCCGGCAGCGCCTTGACGGTGTCGCCGGTCGTCGAATCGGCGTCCAACGTCACGGCGCCGCTGTGGGCGTTGACCTTGGCGGCCGGCGACAGCGTCGCCTCGAACTTGCTGATGCCCACGCCGATGGCCAGCGAGCCGGCCACGCCGGTGTTGCCGGTCGCAGCGCCCGAGGTGGCCGTCGTCGTCGCGTCGCTACGCTGGCCGGACACGGTGGTCGCACCCAGGGCCAGGCCCTGGCTGCTGACGCTGCCGGTGCCACTGCCGCCCACGCGGGCGCTGCTGCTGACCTCGGCCACGTTGATGGCCACGGCCGCGCCGACGTTGGTGCTGCCGTTGCTGGCCACGCCGCTGGCGTCGGACTGGGCGTCCAGGTCGGTCTCGTTCTTCAGCGACAGCAGGCCGCTGGTGGTGATCTGGGCGTTGTCACCGACGCGGGCCGTGCTCTGGCCGCCGAGGTGGTGGATGGCGATGGCCGCAGCCACGGTGACCGGGCCTTCACCGCTGCTGGCCTGGGGCGTCGTGCCCGAGGCGCCACGCGCGCCGTTGCTGCCGGCCGCCGTGTTTCCGGCGCCTTGCGCGGCCGTGCCCTGCTGGCTGGCGTTGTTGCCGTTGTCGGTCGCGCCGCGCGCGGCGGCCTTGGCCTCGCTGCGCGTCAGGCCGGTGTTGCGGCCGGTCAGCAGCACGGCCGCACCCGCCTGCAACTTGCCGTCCAGCGCCAGCTCGACGACGGGCGCCACATGCGTGACGACGACCGAGGCGCCGATGGCCGCGTTGCTCGTGCCGGCCGCGTCGCCATGGCCCTTGGCCAGCACGTTCAGCGCGCTCTTGGCGTCGCTGGCGAGGCCGCCGCTCAGCGTGATGTCGCTGCCGCCCAGCGCGCCGACCTTGGCGTCGGTGTTGACGACCGTGATGGCCACGACCGGCGCAATCGCCGTGCCACCGCTGGCGCCGCCCTTGGCCTCGGTGTCGACATCGCCGGTGGCGTTGGCGTTCTGCGTCAGGCTGGTGCCGGTGAACTTGGCGTTCGCATCGGCCTGCGCGCGCGTCGTCTCGTCGACGACGTTGATGGCGACGGATGCACCGATGCCGGTGCTCTGGCCCGTCGCGCCATTGACCTTGGGCAGCGCGCGGGCCTGGTGGTGGGTGTTGCTGGTGGCGTTGAAGGTGACGCCGCCAGTGGACGACGCGGTGCTGCCGGCCTCCTGGACCGCCTCGGTCGCCAGCACGCCGACGTGCAAGGCCAGCGAGCCGGCCACGGCGACACCACTGGTGCTGCCGGCGCCGGACGTGGCGATGGCGCCGAAGTTGGCATCCGTCGTCGTGCTGGCGCTGAACGTGGCGCTGGGCGCCGTGATGGCGGCGCCATCGCCAAGTGAGGCGCGCGTGGTGCCGTCGATGAAGCTCAATGCCGCAGCCACACCCACGCCGGGGCTGCCGGTCGCGGCGCTGCCATCGGCCTCGGTGGAGGCAGCCGCGCCGGCGACGGTAGCCGTCGACGACGTGGCCGACACGGTGACCGCGCTGGCGCTGGTCACATTGCCGCCGGCCAGGCGGGCGGTGGTGTCGCCGCCCACATGGGTCACCGCCACGGCGGCGCCGAAGTTCAGCGCGCCGTCGCCCGTCTGAGCGTTGTTGTTGGCGAGCTGCTGCTGGCCTTGCGTGGGCGTGCCCGCGCCCGGCTGCGTCGCGCCACCGGCCGTGGCCTTGGCGGAGGTGTGCACGGTGCGAGCCGCCGTCGACACGGCCGTGACGCTGCTGCCGGCCAGGGCAGCGTTGTCAGTGACGTTGACTGAGGTGTTGCCGCCCAGTTGCGTGACGGCGACCGTGCCGCCCTTGGCGCCGTTGGCATTGGCACCGGCGGTGCCGTCGGCGATGGTGTCGACGCTGACCGTGTTGGTCGCCGTCAGGATCACCGCGCCGCTGGCCGTCAGCGACGAGCTGCCGCCGACAGTCACGCCGGCCGCGCTGCTGACGATGGACGATGCAACGGACGCATCCTTGTCGGCCGCCGTGCTGCCGGCGTCGGGCTGGGTCGTCGCCTTGGCGGTGACGGTGGAGTTGGAGGCCAGCGTGATCTTGCCGGCGGTGGCGTTCAGGTTGGTGGCGCCGGACAGCGTGATCTGCGCGTCGGAGCTGGTCTGGACGAAGGCGACCTTGATCAGGTTGCTGGCGTAGCTGGAGTCCGTCGTGCTGACGTTGACGCTGGTGTTGACGATGAGGCCGATGTCGCTGGACGTCAGCGTCGCGCCGATCAGGTTGATGGCACCGCTGGCATTGCCCAGCAGGTTGAAGCCGTCCAGCAGCGTCACGCCGTCGGTCACGGCCTTGGTGACGCCCAGGTACATGTCGCTGGCCTGAAGCGTCACGCCGTTGGCGGTGATGGCTTCTTGCGAATCGACGTTGAGCTTGCCGGTCGTCGTGAAGCTGCTGGCGAAGACGATGTCGTCCGTGCTCTTCAGGAACAGCGTCGTCGGGTTGTAGAAGTCCGGGCCGCTGCTCTGGAAGGTCAGCGTGTCGTCGCTGAGCAGCGGGATGTCCGTGCCGCCGTCCAGCTCCACCATGACGGCGAAGGGCGAGGTCGCCGTCGTGCCGGCGGCACCGTCGTCATAGCCAAGGTCGACCTGCACCTTGTCGCTAATGCCGGGCAGGCCGCTGATGCTGATCTTGACGTTCTGGTTCAGCGCCACCTGGCCAAGCGAGGTACCCAGCGTGTTGTCCCAGACGCGGATCTGCGGGCCGCCGCCGCTGTAGACGGTCTCGACCTTGAGGTCGCCGGAGTGGACGTTGATCGTCAGCGTGCCGGCCGGCGCAAAGGCGGCCAACGGGATGGGCGTGTCYGACAGCAGCAGGCGGGGTTCGAGGTGCTCGAAGACCAGCTTCTCACGCACCGGCGTGGGCGTTTCAGGCTTGGCCGGCGGCAGCGACGTGGCGGCCTTGTCTGCATCGGGACGCAGGGTGTGCTGAAGCTTCTGCCAGAAATTCTTGCGCTTGGCCATGTGCCGTCTCCACTGACGTTGGACACCCACCGGGCCGGGGCGCACGCGTGCGCGCCCACGCTCCAACCGGGCGGGTGCCAAGCGGGAGATCTTCCGCCGGTCGTGATAAATGACGCACCCCTACCGTCACCGGTAGGGGCGACAGCGGCCCCCCTCAGCTGGGGGGCAGCGCCCTGTCCGGCTCGGGGCGACTCCGATGTCGCGCGGGTAAACCCCATGCCACAACACAGGAAGTCGCATGCCTGCCTGCCCGGATACGCCTAGGCTGACGCCCCATGGACAAGGTCGAAGTCGTCGTCATCGGCGCGGGCGTCATCGGCCTCGCAGTCGCGCGTGCGCTGGCGCAGCGAGGGCGCGAGGTCGTCATCGTCGAAGCCGCCGGCGCCATCGGCACGGGCATCTCCTCACGCAACAGCGAGGTCATCCACGCCGGCCTCTATTACCCGGCCGGCAGCCTGAAGGCGCGGCTGTGCGTGCGCGGCAAGGCGCTGTTGTATGACTACTGCGCCGCACGCGGCATCGCGCACCAGCGCTGCGGCAAGCTGGTCGTCGCCACCCGGCCGGCCGACCTGGCCCGGCTGGAACAGCTCGCCGCGAGCGGCGCGGCCAACGGCGTCGACGACCTGCGCCTGCTGAGCCGGGCCGAGACGCTGGCACTGGAACCGGCGCTGCAGGCGGCAGGTGCGCTGCTGTCGCCCTCCAGCGGCATCATCGACAGCCATGGCCTGATGACGGCGCTGCTGGGTGACGCCGAAGCGGCCGGCGCGACGCTGGCACTGGCCAGCTCGGTCACGGGCGGTGAGCGCGACGGCGACGGCTGGCGCTTGGGCGTCGGCACCGATTTCGAAATAGGCGCGCACTGCGTCGTCAACGCGGCCGGGCTGTTTGCCGCGCAGGTGGCGCAGTCGCTCGGCACACCGGCACCCAGGCTGCGCTTTGCGCGCGGCCACTACTTCTCGCTGGCCGGCCGGGCGCCGTTCTCACGGCTGATCTACCCGCTACCGGTGGACGGCGGCCTGGGCGTGCACCTGACGCTGGACCTGGGTGGCCAGGCGCGCTTCGGGCCGGACGTGCAATGGCTGGCCGAGACGGATCCGGCCGCACTGCACTACGCCGTCGATCCGGCCTTGGCGCCGGCCTTCGAGGCCGAGGTGCGCGGTTACTGGCCCGCCCTGCCGGCGGGGGCGCTGCAGCCGGCCTACAGCGGCATCCGCCCCAAGCTGAGTGGCCCGGGCGAGGCCGCAGCGGACTTCCGCCTCGACGCCAGCCTGCCGGGCCTCGTGCAGCTGTTCGGCATCGAGTCGCCGGGGCTGACAGCGTCGATGGCACTGGCCGAGGAAGTGGCGGCGCTGATCAGGCCATCGTGCTGATCACGTGGGCCACAAAGCAGAACAGGCGCCGAAACGCCTGCCTGCACCGATTCATGCCGTCGCGGCCAGCGTCAATCTTTGCGGGGCCGACGCGCGGTGGACGTCGCCAGAACACTCAGCGCCAGGCCGACGAGCAACAGGCTTCCCGGCTCGGGCACCGTCGCTGCGGTCTGCGTGAATTGGATGCTGATGGAGTTGAGTTGGCCAACGTTGGCGGTCAGCTCCCGAACCAGCGTCACCGAGACGCTTTGCCCGACGCCCATCGAGCCGAGGTTCCACACCGGCAAGGTATCGGCGTCGTCGACGCCAAAGATCAAAAGGTCCGGCAGATCCGACAGCCCATATAGCAAGGCGGTGTCGTTGTTGTAGCCGGACAGCGTGGCATCCGCCGTCTTGAACACGGAGGTAGTGTCGTCCCACACGGCATCGATGCCATTGAGGCGCGGGCCGGTGTACCAAAGCTTGACGTCGTTCAACGCCGTGCCGGTCATGTTGGTGAGCTGGAACGTCGTCGACCACAGATTGAAGCCCGCGTTGGGCGACGCAACAACGGTCGGCCCTGCCGTCTGCTGCAACGACAGAAACGTTTCCAGATAGACCGGAGCGGCCTGCGCGACGGACGCTACCAGCAGCAGTGCCGTGGCCAACAGACGGGTACGAACAAAACTCAGCATGTTCATCACTCACCTCCAATCCAATGGTGCGCCGAGCCGAGCACGATCTGTGCCATTCGACTCATTTCATAGGAGGCCCGGCTGGGAGCCGCGAAGCACCGGTCAAGAAGGTGTAAAGAACCTCGACAAGCCGTGCTTACGGCGGGACTTTCACCCACAAGAATGCGCGCATGCCGGGCGCAAAAAGGGCGCTGCATCGGCAGCGCCCAGTCTCGACGGGGAGAGGTTCAGGCCTTGATGTCCAGCAGGGCGCCGGTGGTGTTGAGCTGCGTCTGCAGCACCTTCATGTTGGCGACGAAGGCGTAGGCGGCGGACTGCTGCTCGACGATCTCGTTGGCCGGATTGATCTCGCGCTCGGGCGCCTTGTCGACATTCGTCGGCTCGACGCTGGGGCGGGACTGGTTGCTGGCTGCGAGGTTGGCGATGTTGGACGCCGACGCGCGCAGGCGCTCGTTCGCGGACGAGATGCCAGACAGGGCGGTGGAGAGGGCGACGTTCATCGGGATTCAGTTCTCAGGCGCATGACCGCTACATCGGCCGGGCTGAAGCGAACTTTAGAACAATCGGCGAAAAACCCCGCATTTCCGGGGATCAGAGGACACGCAGCCGCGCAGTACGGCACGCATTACCGCGTGACTGCCGTGGAACCGGCTTTGCCGGGCCACTGGCAGTGCCCCCTTGAGGGGGCCGGCGCAGCCGGTAGGGGGTGGGCTGATTCAGCCCGCGAGTTCCTCGTAGCCGCCGGCGGAGACGAAGACACGCACGCTGTCGCCACCCGCCGCCTTGGCCTCGGTGCAGGCCAAGGCGCCAGCGCCGAGCACGGCGTCCACCGTCGCCAGCGTCGCGTGGATCTGCACGACCCCGAGCGACGCCTTCACGCGGGTGCGATGCATGCCCCAGCGCAGCCGGTAGGCGGCCACGGCGGAGCGGATCTTCTCGGCAATGATCTGGGCGTAGTGGTGGTCGCAGTCGGGCAGCAGGATGGCGAAATGGTCTTCCTCCAGCCGTGCCACCAGGTCGGAGGCCCGCACCTTGCCGATCAGCATCTGGCCCAGGCCGTAGAGGAAATGGTCGCCCACCTCGGGGCCCATGCCCTTGATGACCTCGCCGAAACGGTCCACGTCCAGCCACAGCACCGACACCGGTTCGTTGCGGCGGCTGCCGACGTGCTCGCCCAGGCGGCGTTCGAACTCGCGGCGGTTGGCCAGCTCGGTGACGGCGTCGTGCTTGGCCGTCCAGGTGGGCTGCAGGCGCTGGGCGCGGGCGGTCGTCACGTCTTCAAGGATCCAGAGCGCCTCGCCGGCCGGCGCGTCCCATTGCAGCGGCGTGGCTTGCAGGCGGCCCCAGAAGCGGTGGCCGTCGCGCTTCACGTATTCAATCTCCTCGTCCAGCGGCCGACCGGCGGCAAAGGCGGCGGTGGCACGCTCGTGCAGGGCGGTGTGGGCGAGGTCGGTGGTGTGGACGGAGCGCGTGCCCTGGCCGGCCAGGTCGCTGTCGTCGCCGAAACCAAACAGGTGGTTGAACTCGTCGCTGACGACCTCGAAGCGCTGGCCGGCGACAAAGGCGACGGCGGTGGGTGCCTTCACCAGCAAGGCTCGCAATCGGGCGGTGGTGGGATCGTCGGTCGGGGCGGGTGCGGCGCTGCTCATGGGAGTCTCCGGATCGGTCTTCTAGGCCCGACTATCGCAGGACTGCCGGCTTTCAGCCATGAGGCAGATCACGCCGTTAGAGTCCGTGCGATGCGCTTGCTCACGGTCTCCCTGCTTGCCCTGCTCGCCGGCCTCGCACAGGCTCAGCAGCTCGGTGAAATCCCTCAGGGCTTGCGCGAGACCACGCCGCGCTGGCATGCGCTCACCGGCGTCCGCCTGGTGCTCGCACCGGGCCAGGCGGTCGAGAACGGCACGCTGGTCATGAAGGATGGCGTCATCGTCGCCGCTGGTGGCCAAGTGAAGCCACCGGCGGGCGCGCGGGTCTGGCATCTGCCGGGGCGCACGGTCTACGCTGGCTTCATCGACGCGGCCAGCAGCCTGGGCCAGGGGCGCATCGACGTCTCAAAGGCCAAGGGGCTGACGCCCGGTCAGCGCTGGGTGCGCGCCGACTTCCACCAAGCCACGGCGCTGGACATCAAGCCCGACGATCTGCGCGCCGAGCGCGATCAGGGCTTCACCGCGGCGCTGTCGCTGCCGCCGACGGGTGCCGTGTTCCGCGGCCAGAGCGCGCTGATCAGCCTGCGCGAGGGCGGCGACGCGCGCAGCCTGGTGCTGGCGGCCGACGTGGCCCAGCATGTGGCGCACGAATACCTGGCGGTCGACTTCGAGAGTGGCGGCCGCGTCGGCGTCGTCAGCTACCCGACCTCGCTGATGGGCAGCGTCGCGCTGATGCGCCAGACCTGGCTGAACGTGCGCTGGGCCGCCGGCCCGCAGCCGTCGGGCGAGCGGCGCGAGTTCAACGCGGGGCTGGTCGCGCTGGCGCCGGCCGCAGGCGGCAAGCAACCCGTCGTGCACGAGGCGCTGGACGAGCAAGACCTGGCCCGCATCGCCAGGCTGCGCGACGAGTTCGGCTTGCAGGTGATCGCGCAGGGCACGGGCCACGAATACCGCCGGGTAGCGCAGTTGAAGGCGCTGGGCCTGCCCGTCATCCTGCCGCTGGCCTACCCGGCCGCGCCGGAGGTCGAGCAGCCCGAGAGCGCGCTCGACGTACCGCTGGACGTGCTGCAGCACTGGGCCGCAGCGCCGGCCAATGCGGCGGCGCTGCAGGCGGCGGGCGTCGAGTTCGCGATCTCGACGCAGGGGCTGAAGGACTTGCGCAAGGACTTCTGGCCGCGGCTGCGCCAGGCTGTGCAGCGCGGGCTCAAGCCCGAGGCCGCGCTGGCCGCGCTGACGACGACGCCGGCCAGGCTGCTCGGCCAGGGCCGCCTGGGCCAGCCCGCACCGGGGCAACTGGCCCATGTGGTGGTGGCGAGCGGCGACCTCTTCACCAACGATCAGGCCGAGGTCGAGATTGCCTTTGTCGACGGTCAGCCGCTGACGACCGAGGCCTGGGAGCGCTTCGATGCACGCGGCCGCTGGACCGTGAAGCCGGCCGGCGGCGCCGAGCAGACCTGGCAGATCGCCGGGACGCGCGCCAGGCCCACGCTGCTGGTGGATGGCCGCAGCTGCGATATGCAACAGCGCGGCCGCGAGCTGCTGTTGCGCTGGCCCTGCGAGGGCGGCACCAGCCTGCGGCTGGAGGGGCACGACGAGACGCTGGCCGGCGCGCTGACGCTGGGCGATGGCCGCACCCAGCCATGGACGGCGACGCGCGCCGCCGCCTTCGAGCCGCCCGCGGCCAGGCCGCCGATGGCTTGGGCGCCCTCGCCTGCCACCTTCCCTGCCGGCGTGTTTGGCCGCGTGGCGCCACCCGAGCGGCCGGCCGCAGTGCTGGTGCGCAATGCGACGGTCTGGACCAGCGCCGCCGCCGGCACGCTGGAAGCCAGCGACCTGCTGGTGCGCGACGGCCGCATCGCCGCCATCGGCAAGGGGCTGGCCGCACCTGCCGGCGCCGTCGTCATCGATGCGACTGGCAAGCACCTGACGCCCGGCCTCATCGACGCCCATTCGCACACCGCCATTCAGCGCGGCATCAACGAGCGGGCCCACTCGGTCACGGCGGAAGTGCGCGTGGCCGATGTGCTCGACCCGACCGACATCAGCCTCTACCGACAGCTCGCCGGCGGCGTGACCAGTGCCAACCTGCTGCACGGCTCGGCCAATGCCATCGGCGGGCAGAACCAGGTCATCAAGCTGCGCTGGGGGCAGGACGCCGAGGCGCTGAAGTTCGCAGGCGCCAGGCCGGGCATCAAGTTCGCGCTGGGCGAGAACGCCAAGCGCGCCAACTTCCCCGCCAGTGACAACGACCCGCGCTACCCGGCCACCCGCATGGGCGTCGAGCAGGTCATGCGCGACGCCTTGCTGGCCGCCCGGGCCTACCGCGAGCAGCGCAAGGCCGACCCGGGCACGCGCCGCGACCTGCAACTGGAGACCCTGGTCGAGCTGCTGGAGAAGAAGCGCGTCATCCACATCCACAGCTACCGCGCCGACGAGATCCTGATGTTCATCGCGCTGGCCAGGGAGTTCGGCCTGGAGGTGGCGACCTTCCAGCATGTGCTGGAGGCCTACAAGGTCGCGCCGGAGATCGCGGCCCTGGGCGCGGGTGCGTCGGGCTTCGCCGACTGGTGGGGCTACAAGCTGGAGGCGCAGGACGCCATTCCCTACAACGGCGCGATGACGCACAGGGCCGGGGTGCTGACCAGCTTCAACTCCGACAGTGACGAGCTGGCCCGCCACCTGAACACCGAGGCCGCCAAGGCGCTGCGTTATGGCGGCAAGGCCTGGGGCATGACCGAAGCCGAGGCGCTGAAGTTCGTCACCATCAACCCGGCCAGGCAACTGGGCATCGCCGGCCGCGTGGGTTCGCTGGAGGTAGGCAAGGATGCCGACTTCGTGGTCTGGAGCGGGCATCCGCTGTCCAGCGCCGCCAAGGCCGAGCAGACCTGGATAAACGGCAGCCGCTACTTCGACCGTGGCGAGGATGCGCAACTGCGCGTGCGCGACAACGCCGAGCGTGCCCGCCTGGTGGCGCTGGCCTTGCCCGAACGCACCAAGGCCACGGCGCCACCCGAGGGGCGACCGGCCACCCCGCTTGCCGCCGCGCTGGACCAGCTGCAGCTGCAACGCTGGCTGCACGAGATGAACCGAGATCGTCACAGCTATTTCAACGGCGACGCATGGCATGAATGCACGACGGAGGGGTTCTGACATGAAGCGCACCCTCTTCACCGCCCTGCTGGCCGCCGCTACCACCGCTCTCGCATCGCCCAACACGCCACCCCCGCCGCAACGTGAACCCCTGCTGCTGCGCAACGCCACGCTGCATCCGGTCAGCGGCCCCGTCATCGCCAACGGCAGCCTGCTGATCGAAGCCGGCAGGATCCGCGCGATCGGCGGCGCCAAGCTGGCCGCACCGGCTGGCGCCAGGACCGTGGACCTGGGCGGGCGCCACGTCTACCCCGGCATGGTGGCGGCCGACACCAGCCTGGGCCTGGCCGAGATCCGCTCGGTCAGCGCGACCTATGACACCAGCGAGACCGGCGCCGTCAACCCCAACGCCCGCGCGCTGGTCGCCTTCAACGCCGACAGCGAGCTGCTGCCCGTCACCCGCGGCGGCGGCGTGCTGGCCGCCTTGAGCGTGCCCGAGGCCGGCCGCACCGGGCTGATCGCCGGCACCTCGGCCCTGCTGCAACTGGAGGGTTGGAACTGGCAGGACATGGCCCTGGTGCCCGAGGTGGGCCTGCATGTCGTCGTGCCGCGTCTGCGCTTGAACGGCGCCCTCTTCCCGAGCCAGCCCGAGGCGCGGCTGGCCGAGATCCGGCGCTCCACGGAGGCCAGGCTCAAGATGCTGGACGACGCCTTCGACAACGCCCGCGCCTACGCGCTGGCCCGCGCCGCCGATCCAGGCACGGCCATAGACACGCGCTGGGAGGCCATGCGCGCCGTGCTGCCCGCCACACCCGGCGCGGCACCGGCGCGGCCGGTGTTCATGCATGCCGACGACCTGGCGCAGATCCGCTTCGCGCTGGACTTCGCGGCCCGGCATGGGTTGAAGCTCATCCTCGTCGGCGGGGCGGACGCCTGGCGCGTGGCCGACACGCTGCGCGAGCGCGACGTGCCCGTCGTCATCGGCGGCCTGCTGCGCCTGCCGCTGCGCCGCGACGACCCGCCGGACGCCCTCTTCACGCTGCCCGCCAAGCTGGCTGCGGCCGGCGTGCGCTTCTGCATCACCGACGGCGGCCGCGACTCGACGAATGCGCGCAACCTGCCCTTCGAGGCCGCGCATGCGCGCGCCTTCGGTTTGAGCGACGACGACGCACTGAAGGCCGTGACGCTCTACCCGGCGCAGATCCTCGGCGTGGCCGACAAGCTGGGCTCGCTGGAGGTGGGCAAGCTGGCCAACCTGTTCGTGGCGGACGGCGACCCGTTGGAGTCGAGCACGCGCGTCGAGCGGGTGTTCATGCAGGGGCGTGAGGTGGAGCTGAGCGATCGGCAGACGGCGCTGCGGGACAAATATCTGAAGCGCTAAGGCGCGATCTGCTCGGCGTAGTCGTACAGCGCCGACAGGATGCCCTCGCCGCGCTCGTCGGCGTTCTCGCCGAGCACGTCAATGCGCTCCATGAACGCCGCCAGCGTCTGCGCCCCACCCTCGCCTTCATGCAGCCGCGCCGCCAGATGACCCTGCCAGCGCTCCGCCTCTTCCGTCGACAGAGTCGCCGGGAAGTTGCGCGCACGCCAGCGGAACACCAGCTCCTCCAGCCGCCCATCCTGAAACGCCAGCTTGCCCTGCGCCGCGCGCTCGGCCAGTTGCACGGGCGTCGTCGCGCGCACGCGGTTCAGCGCGCGGCGGTCCTCGTTGCCGATGAAGCCGCCGTAAAGGTCTTCGTCCACGTCAGCCGCCTCGAAGGGTTCGCGCTGGAAGACATCACCCCACAGGCCGTCCAGCAGCCGGCCCTTCTCGGCCAGCAGCCTTGCGTTGGCGAGCTGGGCTTCGGTGTCGTGCCCCCAGCGCTCGGCCATGGCCGGGCTGAGCGTCTTCAGGTTGCCGATGACGATGGGGCTCTTGTTGACGTGCAGGGTCTTGATGGGCAGGCGCGTGACACCTTCGGGCAGCGCGTCCTGCTTGGTGAACATGCGCGCGCGGATGGCTTCGGCGTTCAGCGTCAGCAGCTCTTCGGGCGACACCGAGCAGTCCCAGACGATGAGCTCGTTCTTGTTCGTCGGGTGCGGCGCCAGCGGCCACACCACCGCGATGCAGCCGCGCTCGGGGCCGTACATGCCGGAGATATGCAGAAAGGGTTTGCCGATGCCGATTTCGTCCCACACGGCCTGCTTGCTGCGCAGCTTGACGCAGAAGTCCCACAGCTTGGGTTGGGCCTGGCGCAGCTTGCGGGCCAACGCGACGGTCGCGCGCACGTCGGACAGCGCATCGTGCGCCGCCTCGTGGGCCACGCCGTTGGCGATGGTCAGGTGTTCGAGCTTGAAGCTGGGGCGGCCATCCTCGTGTTTGGGCCACTCGAAGCCGTCGGGGCGCAGCGCATAGGCGCAGCGCACGACGTCCAGCAGGTCCCAACGGCCACAGCCGTTCTGCCACTCGCGGGCATAGGGGTCGATGAGATTGCGCCAGAACAGGTGGCGCGTGACTTCATCATCGAAGCGGATGCTGTTGTAGCCCACGCCCACCGTGCCGGGCAGCGCCAGCACGGTCTCGATGCTGGCGGCAAACTCGTGCTCGGGCACGCCGCGCTGCAAGCAGTGCTGGGGCAGGATGCCCGTCAGCAGGCAGGACTCGGGGTCGGGCAGGTAGTCGGGCGCGGGCTGGCAATACAGCATCAGCGGCTCGCCGATCTCGTTGAGTTCGGCGTCGGTGCGCAGGCCGGCAAACTGGGCCGGCCGGTCCCGGCGCGGCACGCGGCCGAAGGTCTCGTAGTCGTGCCAGAAGAAGGTCAGGTCGCTCATGCCGCCACGATAGCCGATGCCCCGCAGGCCTCAGACGCCGCCGAACTCGATGCGAAACACGTACTGCATGGCGCAGGGATTGCCAGCGCAGACGGCGGGCTTGAACGGCGTGCGTGCCAGCACGCTGGCGGCGAAGCGGGCGAAGTCGGCGTCCACCTTGCCGAAGGTCTGGGCGTGCTGCACCTTGCCGCTGCTGTCCACATCAACCACGACCGCGAGCTTGCCCAAGGGGAAGCCCCGCTCCGCGCCGATGTGCAGCGTCGTCATGACGGGCAGCAGGCCGTCCGCCGGGAACGGCGGCTCGTCGGCCTCGGGCATGCCCTCGTAGTTCGCGCGCACGAGGGCCTTTTCTTTCGCGTCCAGCTCGGCGTAGCGCCGGTTGAGCGGCAAGCCCTGGCTCGTCATCGCCGCGCGACCGAAGCGGGTACCCGTCTCCTCGACTCGGAGCTCGAACTGCTTGCGCGGCAGGTCCGCAGCGGCAGCGACTTGAACGCACGCCGCCAGCAGGCAGGCTGCCATCACTCGGCCAAGATGAAATGACATGGACACACTCCCTGCGCTTGATCTGGTGAACGGCCGGCACGATAGCGCAAGCCTGTCGCCAAGCGGAGGAGGCTCCGCTAGAGTGGGCCGCTAGCCGATGCCAACGAGGGAGTCCGCCTTGAAGACCCATGCCGCGCTGCTGCAAGGATTGTTGGCCCTCGCCCTCACCGCCCCCGCCTGGGCCGAGGACGAGCCCATCGCCACCGACCGCCCGGACTTCGTCGAGTCCAGCGACGTGGTCGGCAAGGGCCGATGGCAGATCGAGACCAGCCTGGCCTGGGAACGCGACCGGGTGGGCAGCGTGAAGACGCGGCTGGCCAGCACACCCACGCTGTTGCGCGTCGGCCTTGGCGAAACCTGGGAACTGCGCTTCGAGACCGACGGCCGGCTGCGGCTGCGCTCCGAGGAGGCCGGCGTCACGGCGCGCGAGCGCGGCTGGTCTGACTTGTCGGTGGGCGTCAAGTGGCACCAGCGCGATGGCGACGAGGAGGCCGGCACGCCGGGGATGGGCTGGCTGCTGCACGTCGACATGGACAGCGGCTCGGGTGCGTTTCGCGGCCAGGGGCTGCGGCCCTCGCTGCGCTTCGTGGCGGAGTGGGAGTTCGCCGGTGGCTGGTCGGCCGGCGTAATGCCGGGCATCTACCGCGACCGTGACGAGGACGGCCGGCATTTCGTCGGCGCCATCCTGGCCGGCGTCGTCGGCAAGTCGCTGACTGAACAACTGCGCGGCTTCGTCGAGCTGTCGGGCCAGCAGCTGGCATCGCGGCGCCACGGCGGCAGCGTCGTCACGCTGGACGCGGGGCTGGCCTACCTGCTGGACCGCAACCTGCAGGTGGACGTGGCGGTGTCTCGCGGCATCAACAAGAACGCGCCCGACCTGGGCTTGACGGTGGGCCTGTCGGCCCGCTTCTGAAGAGGAGCGACGATGAATCTCAACATCCGCCAACGCCTGATGGCGCTCAGCCTGATGGGCCTGTCCTTCGTGCTGCTGGTTGGCCTGGTGGGCTACCTGGCGCTGGGCACGCTGTCGAGCACGGCGGAGGCGGTGGCACGCACCAACGCGGCGCTGCGCTCGCAGCTGGAGGCGGACATGATGCATGACGCCCTGCGCGGCGACGTGTTGCGTGCGGTGCTGGGCGGGCTCAAGGGCCAAGCGTCGGAGCTGACCGACGTGCAGAAGGACATCGCCGAGCACACCAAGGACTTCCGCGGGCACATGGAGGAGTTGAACTCCCTGTCCCTCAGCCCGGCCATCTCCGACACCATCGCCAAGACGCAGACGCGGCTCAACGCCTACATCACCAGCGCCAACGAGGTGGTCAAGCTCGCCGGCAGCGACCTGCCCGCCGCCGAGGCGCGGCTGCCCGCCTTTGGCGAGGCCTTCAAGGCGCTGGAGACGGACATGGAGCGCTTGAGCGACCTGATCCAGGCCTTCGCCAAGGAGACCGACGCCACCGGCGCGGCTTCGGCGGCGCGAGCGAAGCTGTTGCTGATCGCGGCGGCCGTCGTCGGCGCGGCGCTGCTGTTGGGCTTCAACCTCGTGGCGGCACGCAGCATCACGCAGCCGCTGGAGCGCGCCGTCAGCCACACGCAGACGGTGGCCGGTGGTGACCTCAGCCATCACATCGAGGGCCACACGCGCGACGAGACCGGCCACCTGCTGCTGGCCTTGCAGCAGATGGGCACCAACCTCGCGCACATCGTCGGCCAGGTGCGGTCCAGCGCGGACTCCATCGCCACCGGCTCGGCCGAGATCGCCACCGGCAGCGCCAACCTCAGCCAGCGCACCGAGGAGCAGGCCAGCAGCCTGGAAGAGACGGCCTCGGCGATGGAAGAGCTGACGGCGACGGTGAAGAACAACGCCGCCACGGCCCAGCGCGCCACCGAACTGGCACGCTCTGCGGCGGTGGTGGCCGAGCGCGGTGGCGCGGCGGTGGACGAGGTCATCCACACCATGGGCGACATCTCGGCCAGCTCCAAACGCATCGCCGACATCATTGGCGTCATTGACGGCATTGCCTTCCAGACCAACATCCTGGCCCTGAACGCTGCCGTCGAGGCGGCGCGCGCGGGCGAGCAAGGGCGCGGCTTCGCCGTCGTCGCGTCGGAGGTGCGCTCGCTGGCCGGCCGCTCGGCCGACGCGGCCAAGGAGATCAAGAGCCTGATCGGCAGCAGTGTGGAGCGTGTCGAGGCAGGCTCGGCGCAGGTGGGCCGCGCCGGCGAGACGGTGCGCAGCATCGTCGTCGAGGTTGGCAAGGTCAGCGACCTGATCGCCGAGATCAGCACGGCCAGCAGCGAGCAGAGCCAGGGCATAGGCCAGGTGGGCTCGGCGGTCACCATCCTGGACCACATGACACAGCAGAACGCCGCACTGGTGGAAGAAAGCGCGGCGGCGGCCGAGAGCCTGAAGAACCAGGCGGCGCGGCTGTCCGACCTGGTGGCGCAGTTCAGGCTTCCTCGTTAGCGCTTCCTGACGACGACGCTGCCGATGGAATAACCCGCGCCGAAGGAGCAGATCACACCGGTGTCACCGGCCTGCAAATCGCCGCGATGGTGATGGAAGGCAATGATGGACCCCGCCGACGCGGTATTGGCGTACTCGTCCAGGATCAGCGGCGCGATCGCGCTGCCCGCGTCGGCGCCCACGAGCTTCTTGATGACCAACTGGTTCATGCCCTGGTTGGCCTGATGCAGCCAGTAGCGGCGCACTTGCGTCGGTTCCAGTCCCAGCTTTCCGAGGTGGGTCTCGATATGGGCGGCGGCCATGGGCACCACCTCCTTGAAGACCTTGCGGCCCTCCTGGTAGAAGGTCAAGTCACGCGCGTTCGGGTCGCGGTCCTCGGCGCGGTTCATGAAGCCGAAGTTGTTGCGAATGTTGCTGCTGAACTGCGTGGCGAGCTGGGTGCCGAGGATTTCCCACTGGTCGGCGCCGGTCGCCGTTTCAGCGCGCTCGACGATGACCGCCGTGCAGACGTCGCCGAAGATGAAGTGGCAGTCGCGGTCGCGCCATTCCAGATGGGCGGACGTGATCTCCGGATTCACGACCAGCACGCATTTGGACGCACCCGAGCGCACCGCATTGAAGGCCTGCTCCAGTGCGAAGGTGGCCGACGAGCAGGCCACGTTCATGTCGAAGCCGTAGCCACCGGCGCCCAGCGCCTGCTGGATCTCGACCGCCATGGCCGGATAGGCACGCTGCATGTTGGCGCTGGAGCAGAGCACGGCGTCGATGTCCGCGCCGGTCTTGCCGGCCTGCTGCAAGGCCTGGCGCGCTGCGTCGGCAGCGATCTCGGCCATCAGCGAGATCTCGTTGTCGCCACGCGGCGTGAAGCGCGGGTACATGCGGGTCGGATCCAGCACGCCGGCCTTCTCGACGACATAGCGCTGCTTGATGCCCGAGGCTTTTTCGATGAACTCGACGCTGGAGTGCGTCAAAGCGACACGCTCGCCAGCGGCTATCGCCTCGGCGTGCTCGGCGTTCTGCAGGTCGGCATAGGCGTTGAAGGCCTCGACAAGCTCAGCGTTGGTGATGACATGGGGCGGGCGATACAGGCCGGTGCCGCTGATGACGACGGGCGGGAATGAAGCTTGCATATGGATGACGGAAGCCGCCGCCTGCTGAAGTACGAAGCCTGAAATCTTATCGACCCGGCCGGATGACTTCACTACGCACTAGCCTGGGGCCATGAACGAAGACAGCCTGCTACCTCCCGACGACGCCCTGCGCCTGACGCTGCACAACGAGGTGCATGCCCGCCCGCCGGCGCGCATCCGCCTGCCGGCCGTCATCGTC
Organism: Roseateles sp. P5_E8; assembly: GCF_054177665.1. Taxonomy (NCBI): domain Bacteria; kingdom Pseudomonadati; phylum Pseudomonadota; class Betaproteobacteria; order Burkholderiales; family Sphaerotilaceae; genus Roseateles; species Roseateles sp. P5_E8. Next base: position 56,560 of record NZ_JBGCUM010000020.1, read on the forward strand.
CACATCGCCATGCTGAACGACGGCGTCAGCCGCGCCGACGAGCACGCCCACCTGCGGCGCCTGCCCGGCCAGCACGACCTGGCCGAGGACGCGCTTCACGCCAACTTCCTGCGCCTGCGCTGCGGCGAGTTCTCGATGAAGTGGGAGCGCCATGCCGAGTTCACGCGCTACTCGGTCGTGCAGCCGCTGCCTGCCGACGCCGAGCCCAGCGCGCAGACGCTGGATGCGCTGGCGCTGCGCGTGCCGGGCGACTGGCTGAGCCGCATCCCGGGGCGCACCTTCGCAGCCATCAAGCTGGTCATGATCGAGCGCCCGCTGACCTTCGCGCCCAGTGCGCTGGCCGAGGCACAGGCCTGGTTCGGCGCCCATGCCGTGGTCGCATCGACCATGGGCGGGCATTCGCTGGTGGTGACCGACTTCTGCCTGCGCGCCAGCGGCTTCGAGCACATCGTCGTGCTGGCCGAGCCCGGCACGCCCGAGACCCGCGCCGGCCGCATCTGCCAGCGCCTGCTGGAGCTGGAAACCTACCGCCTGATGGCGCTGCGCGGCCTGCCCGCCGCCAAGGCACTGGGCTCGATCTTGACAGAGGTGGAGGCGACGCTGGCCGCCATCACCGCGCGGCTGGAGCTGCGCGGCGCCTCCGAGGCCGATCTGCTGGACGACCTGATCTCGACGGCCGCCCGCATCGAACATGCGACGGCCGAGCACCAGTACCGCTTCGGCGCGACGCAGGCCTATCACGCCATCGTCGAGACGCGGCTGGGCGAGCTGCACGAGGGCAAGGTCGCCGGCGCGCAGACGCTTGGCGAGTTCATGCAGCGGCGCCTGTCGCCGGCCATCGCGACGGTGAGCGCCACGGCGCAGCGCCTGGCCGGCCTGTCGCAGCGCATCTCACGCGCCAGCGCCCTGCTGCGCACGCGCGTGGACATCGCCACCGAGGCGCAGAACCAGCAGCTGCTGGCCCAACTCGGCGACGGCCAGCGCACTCAACTGCGCATGCAGGCCACCGTCGAGGGGCTGTCGCTCGCTGCCATCACCTACTACGTCGTCAGCCTGTTGCTCTATTTCTTCAAGGCGCTGAAGGCCGAGGGCTGGCTGCCCTTCAGCCCGGAGCTGGCGGCCGGCGCGGCCATTCCGGTCGTGCTGCTGACCGTCTGGCAGACGACGCGGCGCATCCACCGCAAGTTCTTCAATCACCCCTGATGGGCGCCTGCGGGATCATTGATTCAAAACCCGGACCGCCCATGCCCACCTCGCCCGAATCCCGCATCACCGACCTCCCCCTTCCCGAACGCGTGCGCGTGCGGCAGGTGAAGCTGCTGTCAGACAACTGGTACACGCTGAAGACCACCCGCTTCGACTTCCTGCGCAGCGACGGCCAGTGGCAGACGCAGGACCGCGAAACCTATGACCGCGGCAATGGCGCCTGCATCCTGCTCTACCAGCGCGCGCGCCGCCGCGTGCYGCTGACGCGGCAGTTCCGCTACCCCGTGTTCGTGAACGGCTGGCAGCAGTTGATGGTGGAAGCCGTGGCCGGGCTGCTGGACGAGGCCGACCCGGTCAGCTGCATCCGCGCTGAGGCCGAGCAGGAAGCCGGCGTGCAGGTGCGCGAACCGCAGCCGCTGTTCGAGGCCTATATGAGCCCTGGCTCAGTGACCGAGAAGCTGCACTTCTTCGCCGCCGAGTACGAGGACACCGATCTCGTCAGCGACGGTGGCGGCCTGATCGACGAGGGCGAGGACATCGCCCGCTTCGAGCTGTGCTTTGACGAGGCCATGCGCCAGGTCGAGGCCGGCGAGATCGTCGATGCGAAGACGATCATGCTGCTGCGCTGGGCCGAGCGGCATGTCTTCGGCCTGCCGCTGAGGCAGGGGCCGCTGCTCGTCTTCATCGCTGGGCCCTATCGCAGCGGCACCGGCGACCGCGAGGACGCCTTCGCCGCCAACGTCAAGGCCATGCAGGACGCCGCCGTGCATGTGGCTGAGCTGGGCCATGTGCCGCTGCTGGGGGAATGGGTCACGCTGCCGCTGATCGAAGCCGCGGGTGGCCAGCGCGGCGATGCCGTCTGGGACCGCTTCTTCCACCCGCACGCCCAGGCGGTGCTGGAGCGCTGCGACGTGTTGTTGCGCATTGGTGGCGAGTCGGCCGGCGCGGATGCGATGGTCAAGGCTGCTTTGGCTCGAGGGTTGGCTGTGCACCACGGCCTTGAAAGCCTCAAGTCCCTGACCGCCACGCCAGTTGCGTAGAATCAATCACCGGGCCCAAATTTTGGCGTCCGGTTTTTTTTTGCCCGCTCGAAAAGCGGACGAACAACAGCCGGCAGAGCCAAGTCAAGCGCTCGCAGCCAGGCRCGCACTGCATCAACGCACGCCGTACTTGCGAACTTGAACCATGGAAATCTTCGACTACGACAACATCCTGCTGCTGCCGCGCAAATGCCGCGTGGAGAGCCGCTCGGACTGCGACACCTCGGTGCAGTTCGGCCCGCACCGCTTCCGCCTGCCGGTGGTGCCCGCCAACATGAAGACCGTGGTGGACGAGCCCATCACCGAGTTGCTGGCCCGCGAGGGCTACTTCTACGTGATGCACCGCTTCGACCTGGACAGCCTGGCCTACGCCAAGTCCATGCGCGACAAGGGCCTGCTCGTGTCCCTGAGCGTGGGCGTGAAGCCGGCTGATTTCGACCTCGTCGACCGCCTCGCGGCCGAGGGCGTGGGCGCCGACTACCTGACCATCGACATCGCCCACGGCCATGCCGAGAGCGTGCAGCGCATGATCGGCCACATCAAGCAGCAGCTCCCCGAGGCCTTCGTCATCGCCGGCAACGTCGGCACGCCCGAGGGCGTCATCGACCTGGAGAACTGGGGCGCGGACGCGACCAAGGTCGGCGTCGGCCCGGGCAAGGTCTGCATCACGCGGCTCAAGACCGGCTTTGGCACTGGCGGCTGGCAGCTCTCGGCGCTGAAGTGGTGCGCCCGCGTGGCCACCAAGCCCATCGTGGCCGACGGCGGCATCCGCCACCACGGCGACATTGCCAAGAGCGTGCGCTTCGGCGCGTCCATGGTCATGATCGGCTCGCTGTTCGCCGGCCACGAGGAATCGCCCGGCACGACGGTCGAGGTCGACGGCAAGCGCTTCAAGGAGTACTACGGCTCAGCCTCGGATTTCAACAAGGGCGAATACCGGCACGTCGAGGGCAAGCGCATCCTGGAACCCGTCAAGGGCAAGCTCGTGGACACGCTGCGGGAGATGGAGGAAGACCTGCAGAGTTCGATCTCCTACTCGGGCGGCACGCAGCTGACGGACCTGAAGAAGGTGAACTACGTGGTGCTGGGTGGGGAGAACGCGGGTGAACATTTGTTCATGTGACCCGCAGGGGCACCGAGCGCGAAGCGCGATTCCCGCGTTCCGGCAAGCCCGCCAGGGCGCAGCCAGAACGCGGGGGAACATTTGTTCATGTAGCAACCCAACGGCGGCCGGCGTTTCGGCGAGCCCGTGAGGGCACCGTCAGAACGCGGGTGACTCAGCGCAACGTCACCGCCGCCTCAAAGCCCGGCTCGGCGTTGCGCAGTTCCAACCGGCCGCCGTGGGCCTCGGCCACCAGCCGGCACAGGCAAAGCCCCAGGCCCACGCCGCCGCCATGGCGTGTGCGGGCCTCGTCGGGCCGATAGAAGGGCTGGCCCAGTTGCGGCAGCGCATCGGGCGGCACGCCGGGACCGAAGTCACGCACGCTCAGGCGCACGCCGTTGCCCTGTCGTGCCAGCGTGACCTGCACGGCGCCACGCGCGGCATCGTTGTGGCGCAACGCGTTCTGCACCAGGTTGCGCAGGCACAGCTGCGCGCGCAGCCTATCCAGCTTCAGCACGGGCAGGCCCGGCTCGATGTGCAGTTCAACGCCCGGCTGCGCCTGCTCGCGCGCCAGCTCGGCGACATCGCAGTCCGACAGCTGCAGTGCGCTATGCCCGCTGCCCAGGCGCTCGCTCTCCAGCAGCGCGCTGATGAGGTCGCGCATCTGCGCCAGCTCGTCCAGCAGCGCATCGCGAGACTCGCCCTCGCCCACCATCTCGGCGTGCAGGCGGGCACGCGTCAGCGGGCTGCGCAGCTCGTGGCTGATGGCCAGCAGCAGGGCACGCTTGCCGTCCAGCATGGCCTGGATGTCGGTGGCCATCTGGTTGAAGCGCAGCGCCAGGTCGCCGATCTCATCGCGGTGGATGACCGGCACGCGGTGCGAGAACTGGCCGCGGCCAAAGGCCTCGGCGCCGATGGCCAGCGCGTGCAAGGGCCACACCATGTGACGAATCATGCCGAAGGCCAGACCCGTCACGATCAGCAGCGCCGGCACGGCCCACAGCAGGCCATAGGCGCTGCCCTCCGAGCCCCAGAGGATGGCGCTGCTGGCCAGGGCCAGCAGGAAGAAGACGGCGATCAGCCGCGCGCCGAGCGAGTGATTGAACTGCCGGTGATGCCGGTGCCAGCGTTGATGCCAGCGATGCCGCGCCCGCCAGCGCCACTCGCGGTCGCGGCTGAACCGATGGGCGCGCTTCTTCTGCTGGCGCTCGCAGCGCTCGCGCCATTGGTGGTCGTAGGGGTGGCGCCTCATGACGACCGTTCCGGGAGGGCAAAGCAGTAGCCTGCATTGCGCAGCGTCTTCAAGGCCTCAAGCGGCTCCAGCTTGCGGCGCAGGCGGCTCACCAGGATGTCGACGGCACGCGTGAACAGCTCGGCCTCCTGGCCGCGCAGCCGGTTCAGGATGTCGTCGCGCGAGAACACGCGGCCGGGCTCGCGGGCCAGCAACAACAGCAGTTCGTACTCGGTGCCGGTCAGCTCGATGAAGCCGTTCGCGCAGCGCACCTCGCGGCGCGCGGTGTCGATTTCCAGGCCCTCAAAGCAAAGCTTGCTCGCCGGTTGCGCCACAGCAGGCGATGCGGCGGGTGCCAGCCGTGTGCGGCGCAGGATGGTCTGCAGCCGCGCCGCCAGCTCGCGCGGCTCGAAAGGCTTGGGCAGGTAGTCGTCGGCACCCAGCTCCAGGCCGACGACGCGGTCGGTCAGGTCGCCGCGCGCGGTCAGCATCAGTACGGGGATGTCGCGCCAGGGGTCGGCCCCGGCGCGCAGCCGCTTGCAGAACTCGAAGCCGTCCATCTCGGGCAGCATGCCGTCGAGGATCAGCGCGTCAAAGCGCTCGATGGCCAGCCGCGCCACGGCGGCACTGGGCCGCGTGACGGCTTCGAGCTGGAAGTCAAAGCGCGCGAGGTATTGCGTCAGCGGCCCGGCCAGGGCCTCGTCGTCGTCGATCAACAGCAGTCGGTGCATGTCGCGATTATTTCGGCATGACGCGAACCAGGGTGATCGCGTGCTCCGGGCAGGCGATGACGCAATGACCACAGGCCTCGCAGGCCGCCGCGTTGGGCGTGAAGGCCTGCTCCCAGCCATGCGCCATGCCGCGCAGCCTGCCAAACAAGCTCAGGCCTTGGCGATCCTCGAGCGGCAGCTTGGCGATGCTGAACACGTTGAACGGGCAGACCGCCAGGCACTCGCCCTTGCCTTCGCAACGGTTGCGGTCGATGTGCGGCATGAAGCGGCCGCGAGGCTGCGTGCCACAGTGCGCGTCCATCACGCGCTGTCTCGTTGATGATCGCGCTGATGGCGGCTCAGGCGCCGCATCATGAAACGCAGCACCTGGCGTTGCTCGGCGTCCAGCGAGTCGAAGAAGTCGGCAAAGGCGGTGACGAGGCCCGGGCCGGCGGCGCGCAGCGTGTCGAGCTTGGCGTCGAACATCTGCTGGGCAGGGCCGCGGCCGAACTGCTCTTCAGCGAAGAGGCTGGCCAGCTCCGGCCCGCCGACGAGACTCTTCAGCGCGTCGCGCTGCTGCTGGAGTTGGTCGAGCCAGGTGGCGAAGCGGCGCTGCTGGCCGTCGTCCAGATCCAGCTTGGCGCCGACTCGGGCCAGGAGGAGATGGGCGAAGCCATCAGCATGACGGCCGAGATGATGGCCATGGTGGCCGTGGCCAAAGTGATGGCGAAATTCGTGGTGGGCGTGCCAGCGACGAAAAAAGTTCATGGCGGTGCTCCGTGGGCGTCAGGCCCGGTGGTGGGGATGGCGTTCATCATTCCGGGCACGCCTGCGCAGAGCATCTCGGCGCGGTATCGCCGGGTTTCGTTTTGTATCGACCCTCGCCCATAAAATCGCCGGCCCAGCCCACTGCCCGCCCAGCCGAGACAAGCCCCGTGACCGAACTCGCCAAGTCCTTCGAACCCGCCGCCCTGGAAGCCCATTGGGGTCCGAAGTGGGAGGCCGCCGGCCTGTACGAGCCGACGCTGGACCCGGCCAAGCCGTCCTTCAGCATCCAGCTGCCGCCGCCGAATGTGACCGGCACGCTGCACATGGGCCACGCGTTCAACCAGACGGTGATGGACTCGCTGACGCGCTACCACCGCATGAAGGGCGACAACACGCTGTGGGTGCCGGGCACGGACCACGCCGGCATCGCCACGCAGATCGTCGTCGAGCGCCAGCTGCAGGCCGCCGGCCAGAGCCGCCATGACCTGGGCCGCAAGAACTTCGTCGCCCGCGTGTGGGACTGGAAGCAGGAGTCCGGCAACACCATCACCAGCCAGATGCGCCGGCTGGGCGACTCGGTGAGCTGGGGCCATGAGTACTTCACGATGGACGAGAAGCTCTCGAAAGTCGTCGTCGAAACCTTTGTGCGCCTGTTCGAGGAAGGCCTGATCTACCGCGGCAAGCGCCTGGTGAGCTGGGACCCGGTGCTGCAGTCCGCCGTGTCGGACCTGGAGGTTTCGTCTGAAGAGGAAGACGGCTCGCTGTGGCATATCCGCTATCCCCTGGCGGACGGTTCCGGCTCGGTCGTCGTGGCCACCACGCGGCCCGAGACCATGCTGGGCGACGTCGCCGTCATGGTCCACCCCGAGGACGAGCGCTACGCCGCACTGATCGGCAAGCTGGTCAAACTGCCGCTGACTGATCGCGAGATCCCGGTCATCGCCGACGACTACGTGGACCGCGAGTTCGGCACCGGCGTCGTCAAGGTCACGCCCGCGCACGACACCAACGACTATGCCGTCGGCCAGCGCCACAGCCTGCCCATGATCGCGGTGCTGGACCTGCAGGCCCGCATCAACGACAACGCCCCCGAGACCTACCGCGGCCTGGACCGCTTCGTCGCCCGCAAGCGCGTCGTCGCCGACCTGGAGGCGCAGGGCCTGCTCGTCGAGGTCAAGAAGCACAAGCTGCAGGTGCCGCGCTGCGAGCGCACCGGCCAGGTCATCGAGCCGATGCTGACGGACCAGTGGTTCGTCGCCACCACCAAGCCCGGCGCGGACGGCAAGAGCATCGCCACCAAGGCCATCGAGGCCGTCGAGACCGGCGCCGTCAAGTTCCACCCCGAGCAGTGGGTCAACACCTACAACCACTGGATGGGCAATCTGCAGGACTGGTGCATCTCGCGCCAGCTGTGGTGGGGCCACCAGATCCCGGCCTGGTACGGCACCGGCGGCGAACTCTTCGTCGCGCGCAGCGAGGACGAAGCGCAGGCCCGCGCCAAGGCGGCCGGCTACCTGGGCGAGCTGACCCGCGACCCCGACGTGCTGGACACCTGGTACTCGTCGGCGCTGGTGCCCTTCTCCACGCTGGGCTGGCCCGAGAAGACCCTGGAGCAGGAGCTGTTCCTGCCCTCCTCCGTGCTCGTGACCGGCTACGACATCATCTTCTTCTGGGTCGCCCGGATGATCATGATGACGACGCACTTCACCGGCAAGGTGCCCTTCAAGGACGTCTACATCCATGGCCTGGTGCGCGACTCGCAGGGCCAGAAGATGAGCAAGAGCGAGGGCAACGTGCTGGACCCGGTGGACCTGATCCAGGGTGTCGACCTCGACACGCTGATCCAGAAGTCCACCCAGGGCCTGCGCAAGCCCGAGACGGCGCCCAAGGTGGCCGCGCGCGTGAAGAAGGAGTTCCCCGAAGGCATGCCGGCCTATGGCGCGGACGCGCTGCGCTTCACGATGGCGTCCTACGCCAGCCTCGGCCGCAACATCAACTTCGACACCAAGCGCTGCGAGGGCTATCGCAACTTCTGCAACAAGCTCTGGAACGCGACGCGCTTCGTGCTGATGAACACCGAAGGCCAGGACTGCGGCCTCGCGCACGACCAGGGTGCCTGCCCCCCGGGCTACAACAAGTTCAGCCAGGCGGACCGCTGGATCAGCAGCGAGCTGCAGCGCGTCGAAGCCGCCGTGGCCCAAGGCTTTGCCGAGTACCGCCTCGACAACGTCGCCAACGCCGTCTACAGCTTCGTCTGGGACGAGTACTGCGACTGGTACCTGGAAATCGCCAAGGTGCAGATCCAGACTGGCGACGAGAGCCAGCAGCGCGCCACCCGCCGCACGCTGATCCGCGTGCTGGAGACCACATTACGCCTGCTGCACCCGGTCGCACCTTTCATCACCGAGGAGCTGTGGCAGACGGTGGCGCCCGTGGCCGGCCGCAAGACGACCGACTTCATCGGCCAGGCCGGCTATCCCATCGCCCAGCCCGAGCGCATCGACGCCAATGCCGACGCCTGGATGGCCCAGCTCAAGGAAGTCGTCGGCGTCACGCGCAGCCTGCGCAGCGAGATGAACCTCAGCCCGAGCGACCGCGTGCCGCTGCTGGTGGGCGGCGACCTTTCCTTCCTGTCTGAAGCAGCTGCCGTGCTGAAGGTGCTGGCCAAGCTCAGCGCCGTCGAGCTGATTGCCGACGAGGCGGAGTTCGCCAAGCAGAGCGCCACGTCACCGGTACTCCTGTACGGCGCGGCCAAGCTGGCGCTGAAGGTCGAAATCGACGTCGAGGCCGAGCGCGCCCGGCTGACCAAGGAAGCCACGCGCCTGGAGGGCGAGGTCGTCAAGGCCGAGGCCAAGCTGGGCAACGAGAGCTTCGTCGCCCGCGCGCCGGCCGCTGTCGTCGAGCAGGAGCGCGCCCGCGTGGCGGGCTTCAAGGAGACGGTGGTTCGGCTGCGCGAGCAGCTGGCTCGCCTGCCCGCTCAGTAGTAGTCGACCGCCTTGGCGGGGGCCTTGGCGCCACCCGCCGGCGGGCTGAGCAGCACGTCGATGCCGCGCGCCACGGCCCAGGCCGCGCGCACGCGGGACTCGCGCGTCGTGCCGGCCAGCCTCGGCGTGACCTGCAGGTTGGCCATGCCGTACAGCGGCCGGCCCGACTCCAGCCAACCAGGCTCCAGGCTGTCGAACCACGCCGCCCGCAGCCGGCCGCTGCGCAGCGCCTGCGCTAGCGCCACTTCATGCACCAGGCCCGATTGGCTCAGTCCCACGACGACCTGACCCGGCCGTGCGACCTCCAGCTGCCGCTCGCCGACGATGCCGCGGTAGCGGTCGTAGTAGGGCAGCAGCAGCGCCAGGCCGTCGCTCTGCTCCATCAGCAGGCTCAGGCTCACCGCCTCTATGCCCCAGCGCGCCCAGGTCGCGTCGCTCGGGTGCACGGCGGGGTCGTAGCCGATGACGCGCGCGCCGAAGGCATGCAGGAGTTGCGTCAGCACCTGGGCGGCGGGCGTCAGGCCCAGCACGCCGATGGTCGAGCAACCCAGCTCGCGCCCGACCTTGAGGCCGTCGCTGCCCGCCACGGGCACACGCCGGAGCAGGCTGAGCAGCGCGCCGACGGCGAACTCAGCCTCGGCGCTGGCGGTCGACGCCTGCGAGCGCACCACCTCCACGCCGGCCTTGCGGCAGGCCTCGACATCGATGTTTTCCATGCCGCCACTGGCCCGGCCGATGGCACGCAGCATCGGTGCGCTGCGCACCAGTTGGGCATCGATGCGCACTTCCGGCGGCGCGACCAGCGCGCGGGCGTCCTGCAAGGCCTCGACCAGGCCCTGGAAATCGCCCACCAGTTCTGGCGCGAAACGTGCGTCATGCCGCTCGGCAAGCCATTGCACGACATCGGCTTCCAACGGTTCCAGTATCAGGACGGACATGCGCTCTTTGTGGCCAACTCAAGGGTCAAAACCGTCACAACCCGCGTGACACAATCGCCGCGCCCTTGTTCTCAACCAGTGTACCCATGGCCTCTTCGACCAAATCGCCGATCACCAAAGCCATCTTCCCGGTCGCCGGTCTCGGCACGCGTTTCCTGCCGGCCACCAAGGCCCAGCCCAAGGAAATGCTGCCTGTCGTCGACAAGCCGCTGATCCAGTACGCGGTCGAAGAAGCCTATGAGGCCGGCGTGCGCGAGATGATTTTCGTGACAGGCCGCCACAAGCGCCCCATCGAAGACCATTTCGACATGACCTTCGAGCTGGAAGTCGCGCTGGAGAACTCCGGCAAGCAGGACCTGCTGGACGTGGTGCGCAGCGTCAAGCCCGACGACATGCAGTGCATCTATGTGCGCCAGGCGCAGGCCCTGGGCCTCGGTCACGCCGTGCTGTGCGGCCAGCGCCTGGTGGGCAACGAGGCCTTCGCCGTGCTGCTGGCCGATGACTTGATGGTCGGCCCCGCGCCCGGCCGCGGCATCCTGAAGCAGATGGTCGAGCAGTACGCCGACTGGCGGGCCTCCATCCTGGCCGTGCAGGAAGTGCCGGCCGAGCACACGCGCCGCTACGGCATCGTCGCCGGCACGCAGGTCAACGACAACCTGATGGATGTGAACCGCATCGTCGAGAAGCCCGCCCCCGAGGACGCACCGTCGCGCCTGGGCGTGGCCGGCCGCTACATCCTGACGCCGGGCGTCTTCCACGAGATCGCCAACCAGCCGCGCGGCGTGGGCGGCGAGATCCAGCTCACCGACGGCATCGCCGGCCTGCTGCGCCGCGAAAAGGTGTTCGCCTACCGCTACGAAGGCAAGCGCTACGACTGCGGCAGCAAGGAAGGTTTCCTGCAGGCCAACGTCGAGCTGGCCCTGAGCCACCCGCAACTGGGCCCGGGCTTCAAAGAATTCCTGCAGGGCCTGAATCTCTAGGAGCCTGTCCCCAACAGACCAAGGTCTGATCAGCGCCGCCGCAGGACGTGGATGAATTCCGTGCCTGCGATTTCCTGCTGAACCAGCTCGTTGCCCGTCTGACGCGCAAAGGCCTGGAAGTCGCGCATTGAGCTAGGGTCGGTCGCGACCACGCGCAGCAGGTCGCCGCTGAGCATGTCGGCCAGCGCCTTCTTGGCCTTGAGGATGGGCAAGGGGCAGTTCAGCCCCCGGGTGTCGATCTCGCGTTGGACGTCCATCGAATCATTCTCGCTTCAGGTCGAGCCATTTGGGCTCAATGCCCTTGGACCGCAGCCAGGTCGCCAAAGCCTGGCCCGTGCCCTGCGGCCAGCATTGCACCTTCTCGGGCGGGATCAGCTTGTACTCGGCCAGTTCCGGCGACAGCTTGATCTCGCCGCTCGCCGCCGCGTGATAGGCAATGATGATCTGGTTCATGCGCTGGAAATCCCAGACGCCGAGCAGGCTCAGGGACTGAACCTCCAGCGACGTCTCCTCAGCAATCTCGCGGCGGATGCCGCCCTCGGGCGACTCGCCGGCTTCCAGAAAGCCCGTGATCAGCCCGAAGAAGCGCCCCGGCCAGGCGGCGTTGCGCGCCAGCAGCACCTGGCCTTCGCGGTCCGTGCATTCGATGACCGCCGCCAGCACCGGCGTCGGGTTGTTCCAGTGCGTGAAGCCGCAGGCAGCGCAGCGCAGGCGCTCCTTGTCGCCGCCGTCCTCGGCTTGCGTGATCAGCGCCAGCTCGCTGGCGCAGTCCGGGCAGAAGCGATAAGGCTTCATGCAGGGAACACGCCGGTCGACAGGTAGCGGTCACCGCGGTCGCAGACGATGAAGGCGATGGTCGCGTTCTCGACCTGGCGCGCGATCTGCAGCGCCACCCAGCAGGCGCCCGCCGCCGAGATGCCGGCGAACAGGCCCTCCTCGGCCGCCAGCCGCCGCGCCATGTCCTCGGCGTCGCTCTGGCTCACCAGCACGAGCTCGTCGATGCCGCTGGGGTCGTAGATCTTCGGCATGTAAGCCTCGGGCCATTTGCGGATGCCGGGGATGCGCGAGCCCTCGGCCGGCTGGGCGCCGACGATGCGCACGGCCGGGTTCTGCTCCTTCAGGAAGCGCGACACGCCGGTGATGGTGCCGGTCGTGYCCATGGCGCTGACGAAGTGCGTGATCTGCCCGCCGGTGTCCTTCCACAGCTCGGGGCCGGTGGTCTCGTAGTGGGCACGTGGGTTGTCGGCATTGGCGAACTGGTCCAGCACCCGGCCCTTGCCCTCGCCGGCCATCTGCTCGGCCAGGTCGCGGGCGTATTCCATGCCGCCGGTCTTGGGCGTCAGCACGAGTTCGGCACCGAAGGCCTTCATCGTCTGCGCGCGTTCGATGGACAAGTCCTCCGGCATGATCAGCACCATGCGGTAGCCGCGGATGGCGGCGGCCATGGCCAGTGCGATGCCGGTGTTCCCCGAAGTCGCCTCGATCAGCGTGTCGCCCGGCTTGATCTCGCCGCGCTCCTCGGCGCGCTTGATCATGCTGATGGCCGGGCGGTCCTTCACCGAGCCGGCCGGGTTGTTGCCCTCCAGCTTGGCCAGGATCACATTGCCGCGCGCATCGCGCCCGGGCAGGCGTTGCAGGCGCACCAGCGGCGTGGCGCCAATGACGTCTTCGAGGGTCGGATAGTTCATGGCCGGCGATTGTGGCAGCGGGTCGATGACCCGAGGCTTTGCGAGTGCATAATCCGCCCCTCTCGCAGTCATGCGAGCAGTTGTTTCCGACGGGCCCGGGTGGCGAAATCGGTAGACGCAGGGGACTCAAAATCCCCCGCCGCAAGGTGTGCCGGTTCGAGTCCGGCCCCGGGCACCATAGGTAAACGGCTGTGTTTTTAACGGCGGACGCGGGAAGCGTTCCGCATTTGTTCCGCTGCTTGCTGCCGCGTGTAGGCGTCGAAACGCAAGAACCCCGTGTCCAGGCCTACGCGGTCTGTTGTCGCCTTGATCTTCTGGGGTCCGATAAAGCGGCCGTAGCGACAAACGTCCAGCGGTTCGCCGCCTCGGCGCGGCACTGGAAGCGAGCGCGTAACGCGCCTACGGATGGGGCATTGACCCGCTTCGGTGCATCGTCCAACGATGTGCAGCAAACGACGGCTAGCTGCTCGATGAAGCTCTCTTGAAGTCATTGCTCCTGGCGTCAGGTGCCGAAACCAAGCGTTCGCCTAACGTCCGCCGAGAGCACTGAACGCGTGCAAATCCACCTCGAAAAAGCTGGCACGGCTCATGCTCGTACTGACTTGTCATAACGAGTTGGACGGCCATGAGCAAAGGCGCTCTTGCAGCTAGGAAACCCCTGACGCTGGTCACCGCACCCGAGGCGGACGGCGCGCATCGGATCAAGCTGTCGTCACCACAGCCGCTGTACACGCAGATCAAGGAGATCCTGCGTGCACGCATCCTCGATGGCAGCTACCAGCCGCATCAGCAGATGCCGTCGGAGAGCGAGATGATGGCCGCGTTCGCAGTCAGCCGCATCACGGTGCGGCAGGCGCTCAACGACCTCCAGAACGAAGGCCTGATCTTCCGCATCCACGGCAAGGGCAGCTTCGTTTCCAAGCCCAAGGCCTTCCAGGATCTCGGGCGGCTGCAGGGCTTCGGCGAAGCGATGCGGCAGATGGGCTACGAGACCTTCGCCCGTGTGCTGTCCATCAAGACGGTGGTGCCGTCGCCCCAGGTCGCCGAGAAGCTGCAGTTGCCCAAGCGCGCCAAGGTCACGGAGCTGCAGCGCCTGCGCTTCCTGAACCGCGAGCCCATCTCGCTGGACGTGACCTGGGTGCCCGCAGCCATCGGCCAGCGCCTGGCCAAGGAAGACCTGGCCGCGCGCGACATCTTCGTCATCCTCGAGAACGACTACGGCCTGGCCCTCGGCCACGCCGAGCTGCAGATCGGCTCGACGCTGGCCGACGAGACGCTGGCCGCGCAGCTCAAGGTCGAGGCGGGCTCGCCGGTGCTGTTCATCGAGCGCACCACGCACACGGCCGACGGCGCGCCCATCGACTACGAACACCTCTATTACCGCGGTGACGCCTTCCAGTACAAGGTACGCGTCGATCGCGTGCCTGTTTCAGAACGAGCCTCTTGAGGAGAGCCTGCACATGAACACGATCGAAACCGAGTACGACATCGTCATCGTTGGCGGCGGTACCGGCGGCCCGATGGCCGCAGTCAAGGCCAAGGAGAAGAACCCTAAGCTGCGCGTGTTGCTGCTGGATAAGGCCAACGTCAAGCGCAGCGGTGCCATCAGCATGGGCATGGACGGCCTGAACAACGCCGTCATCCCCGGCCACGCCACACCCGAGCAGTACACCAAGGAAATCACCGTCGCCAACGACGGCATCGTCGACCAGAAGGGTGTCTATGCCTACGCGGCCAACAGCTTCCCGATGATCGAGGAGCTGGACCGCTGGGGCATCAAGTTCGAGAAGGACGAGACCGGCGACTACTCGGTGCGCAAGGTCCATCACTTGGGTAGTTATGTGTTGCCCATGCCCGAGGGCCACCACATGAAGCGGGTGCTGTACCGGCAGCTCAAGCGGGCGCGGGTGGAGATCACCAATCGCGTCGTCGCGACCCGGCTGCTGACCGGGCCTGACGGCGAGATCGCCGGCGTCATGGGCTTTGACTGCCGCACGGCCGACTTTCACGTCATCAAGGCCAAGGCAGTAGTCATTTGCACGGGCGCGGCCGGGCGGCTGGGCCTGCCCGCCAGCGGCTATCTGTTCGGCACCTACGAGAACCCCACCAACTGTGGCGAAGGCCATGTGATGGCCTATCACGCAGGCGCAGAGCTGACCAACCTCGAGTGCTTCCAGATCAACCCGCTGATCAAGGACTACAACGGCCCCGCCTGCGCCTACGTGACCGGCCCGTTCGGCGGCTACACCTCCAACAACGCCGGCCAGCGCTTCATCGAATGCGACTACTGGAGCGGCCAGATGATGATGGAGTTCTTCAACGAACTCGAAGGCGGCAAAGGCCCGGTGTTCCTGAAGCTCGACCACCTGGCTGAAGAAACGATCAGCGAGATCGAGCACATCCTGCACACCAACGAGCGCCCCAGCCGCGGCCGCTTCCACGAAGGGCGCGGCACCGACTACCGCAAGCAGATGATCGAGATGCACATCTCGGAGATCGGCTTCTGCAGCGGCCACAGTGCCTCGGGCATCTGGACCAACGAGCGCGGCGAGTGCTCCATCCCGGGGCTCTATGCGGCCGGCGACTGCGCCAGCATCCCGCACAACTACATGCTGGGCGCCTTCGTCTACGGCAAGTTCTGCGGCGAGAACGCGGCGGACTACGTCAGCGGCGTTTCACAGCTCGCCTTCGACGCCGGCCAGGTGGAGAAGGAGAAGGCGCGCGTCTACGCGCCGCTGGGCAAGGTCGATGGCCTCACGCCCTTCCAGGTCGAATACAAGACGCGCCGCATCGTCAACGACTACCTGCAGCCGCCCAAGGTCACCCGCAAGATGGAGATCGGCCTGCAACGCTTCGACGAGATCCGCGAGGACCTGCAGCACATGGGCGCAGCCGACCCGCACGAGCTGATGCGGGCCATGGAGGCCCACACCATCCGCGACTGCGCCGAGCTGGCGGCGCGCGCCTCGCTGTACCGCACAGAGAGCCGCTGGGGCCTGTACCACCTGCGCGTGGACCACCCCGAAAAGAACGACGTCGACTGGTTCTGCCACACCAACGTGACCAGCGATGCCAACGGCAACGCCGTGTTCCGCAAGCGCGAGGTGGAGCCCTACGTCGTGGAGCTCAACGAGGAAGAGAAGTCCGCCTACCAGCGCCTGCGCGTCGCCACGCCTGCTGCCGCCTGAACCCGGAGATCGCCATGACCATCGCCCTGACCCGAACCCAAGCGCCCGTCGTCATCGACGAGGACAAGTGCATCGCCGACAAGGGCTGCACCGTCTGCGTGGACGTCTGCCCGCTCGACGTGCTGGCCATCGACCTGACCAAGAACAAGGCGTTCATGAAGTTCGATGAATGCTGGTACTGCATGCCCTGCGAGAAGGACTGCCCCACCGGCGCGGTGCGCGTCGACATCCCCTACCTGGTGCGCTGATCATGATGGCCACCATCCACGACCGACTCCGCAACAGCGATGCAGGCGTGCGCCGCATCGCCGTCATCGACCTGCCCTACACCGACGAGGAAGACGACATTGCGCCGCTGCTGATCGCCGCGCTGTCGGATGCCGACGCCACCGTGCGGCTCGAAGCAGCCAAGGCGCTGGAAGGCTTTGAGGAGCCCGAGGTGCTGGCGGCCATTGCGCCGCTGCTGAAGGACGAGGACGCCTATGTGCGCGCCGCCGTCGCCTACACGCTGGCCGAGCTGAAGGACCCGGCCTCCGCCACCGCTCTGCTGCCCTATCTGGGCGACGCCGACCCCGAAGTGCAGGCCGCCGCGCTGCAGGCCGTGAAGGCGCTGCGCGTGGACGCCGCCTTCGACCCGGCCCTGGCGGCGCTCGCGCATGCCGAGGCCAGGGTGCGCCGCGCCGCCGTCAGCGTGCTGGGCTATCTGAAGAAGCCGCAGGCCATCTCCGCGCTGACCGAGGTTGCCGCGCATGACGACGACGCCGAGGTGCGCCGCGTCGCGGTAGGCGCGCTCAGCTTTGCCAACGATGCCGAGGTCAGCGTGCATCCCGCCCTCAGCCGGGCTCTCAACGACCCGGTGTGGCAGGTGCGCGAGGAAGCCGCCACGACCTTCGCCAAGACCGGCTCGGCGCTCGGCGTGCCCAACCTCGTGCGCGCCATGGACGACGAGTACTGGCAGGTGCGCGTGAAGGCCGCGCGCAGCCTGGGCAAGCTGAAGGCGCGCGACGGCGTGATGGCACTGGTGGAGGCACTGATCCACCCGGTCAGCAACCTGCGCAAGGAAGCCGTCATCGCGCTCGGCGAGATCGGCGACCCGCGCGCCATCACGCCGTTGGAGCGCACGCTGCGCGACCCCGACCCGGACGTGCGCAAGCTGTCAAAACTGGCCCTCACCACCATCCAGATGAACGGGAGCGCGGCATGAGCTTTGTTGTGACCGAGGCTTGCATCCGCTGCAAGTACACCGACTGCGTCGCCGCCTGCCCGGTGGAGTGTTTCCACGAAGGCCCCGACTTCCTCGTCATCGATCCCGAAGCTTGCATCGACTGCGGCGTCTGCGTGCCCGAGTGCCCCGTCGAGGCGATCTTCGACGAGAAGGACTTGCCCGCCGAACAGCGCGAATACGTCGAGCTGAACCGGCGCCTCGCCGCGCAATGGCCGCTCATCACCGCCGCGCAGGAGCCGCTGCCCGACGCCGAGCACTGGGCCAGCCAGACGCACAAGCGCGCGCTGCTGACGGAGACCGCCGCGCCCGCCTGAGACCCCGGCGCGGCGCAGGCACCGATCTTGCGCCGCTGCTCTTGAACCTACCCGACTGCCAGGAGATTGAGATGAAGTTGCCCCAGCTCTCGCAAATCCCTTCCGCGCTCGCGAAGTGCCTCGCGCTCTGCGCGGCCTTCCTGGCTCCGCAGGCCCACGCCGCCAAGGAGGAGGTGACCATCGGCATCGGCACGCAGAACACCACCACCAACACCGTCACCGGCGGCGTCGTGCTCAAGGAGATGAAGCTGCTGGAGAAGCACCTGCCCAAGACCGGCAAATACGCCAACATCGAGTGGAAGCTCGACTGGCAGAACTTCACGTCCGGCCCGCCCATCACCAATGGCATGGTCGCTGGCAAGTTGCAGATCGGCATGATGGGCGACTACCCGCTGCTGGTGAACGGCGCCACCGGCCAGCAGAACAAAGGCAACGAGACGCAGCTGGTGGCCGTCATCGCCTACAACGCCTTCGGCTCGGGCAACGGCGTGGTGGTGCACAAGGACAGCCCCTACTACGAGCTGGCCGACCTCAAGGGCAAGACAGTCTCGGTGCCTTTCGGCTCGGCGGCGCACGGCATGATGCTGCAGGCCATGCAGGAGCGCGGCTGGCCGGCGGACTACTGGAACCTCGTCAGCCAGAGCCCCGAGGTGGGCACGACCAACCTGCAGGAAAAGAAGATCGACGCGCATGGCGACTTCGTGCCCTTCGCCGACCTGCTGCCGCACCGTGGCTTCGCCCGCAAGATCTTCGACGGCGCGCAGACCAAGATCCCGACCTTCCATGGCGTCGTCGTGCGCAAGGAGTTCGCCGACAAATATCCCGAGGCCGTGGTCGCCTACATCAAGGCCTTGATGGAGGCCAACGACTGGGTGCGCAAAGACCCCAAGCTCGCCGCCGCCAAGATCCAGGAATGGACCAAGATCGAGAAGGAGGTGGTCTACCTCTTCCTCGGCCCGGGTGGCATCCACACGCTGGACCCGAGCATCAAGCCGCGCTGGGTCGAGACGATCAAGATCGCGCACGGCGTGCTGTCCAAGCTGGGCCGCGTGAAGGAGTTCGATGCGGCGGCCTGGGTCAACGAGAGCTATCTGCGCGAAGCCTTCAAGCAGCGCGGCCAGGACTACGAAGCGCAGAAGCAGACCCTCGCCAACTACGACATCGCCGGCACCGACCCCATCTGCAAGGTGCCGGTCACGCGGCCCAAGGAGGCCGGTGAGATCTGGCTGGCCACGGGTGACATCGTCGCGGTCAGTTCGCCCGCCTGCCTGCTGGCCGGCGTGAAGCAGTACGAGGCGGCCGGCAAGAAGGTCAACGTGGCCTACCTCTACGACAAGGCGCTGGGCATCAAGGTGGTGGCCGACAAGGCCTTCTACGCGCTCGACACCAGCAACCCCAAGGCCCCGGTGGCCGTGCCTTTCCTGCTCAAGAAGGACGCCGAGGCCTACGCCGCCAAGAGCAACGGCAAGCTCGCCACCTTTGCGGAAGCGCTGGGCCAGGCCTCGGCCATCGTCGTCGCCAGCACGAAGTGACCGCCATGAGCGCCCTGCCCCGCATCGACAACTTCAAGCCGCCGGCGGCGCCCAAGGCAGTCCCGCCCATCCATGTGGGCCAGGGCGTCACGCCACTGCCCCTGCCGCTGCCGGTAGCCACTGCGCCCAGCCTGTGGCAACGCTTCTGGCAGGGCCGCGGCGCCACGGCCCTGATGGGGGCGATCTCCATCGCCAGCGTGCTGCTGTTCTGGCAGCTGGCCACGCACTACAAGCTGGACGCCTACATCCGCTTCAACAACATCCCGACGCCAGCGCAGGTGATGGAGAAGGTGATCGAGGTCAACAGCAGCCCGAAGTTCGTCACCAACATCGGCATCAGCGTGCGGCGCATCCTGCTGGGCTTCCTGGTGGCCACAGCGCTGGGGGTGGGCCTGGGGGTGGTGATAGGCCGCTACCGCTGGGCGCGGGCGCTGGCCATGCCGGCGCTGGAGGTGTTCCGCCCCATCCCGGCCATCGCCTGGGTGCCGATGTCCATCATGCTGTGGCCCGACAACGAGGTGAGCATCGTCTTCATCACCTTCCTCGGCGCCTTCTTCCCCATCCTGCTCAACACCGTGCACGGCGTCGAGGCCATCGACCCGGTGCTGCTGCGCGCGGCGCGCACATTGGGCGCGGGCGAGGCCAGCCTGCTGCGCCATGTCGTGCTGCCCGGCGCGCTGCCGCACATCTTCACGGGCCTGGCGGTGGGCATGGGCGTGGCCTGGGTGTCGCTGATCGCCGCCGAGATGATCTCAGGGCAGTTCGGCATCGGCTACTTCACCTGGGAGGCCTACTCGCTGATCAGCTATGCCGAGATCGCGCTGGGCATGATCACCATCGGCGTGCTGGGCCTGTTGTGCAGCGGTGCCATCCGCCTGCTCGCCAAGCTGGCCATGCCCTGGCAAGCCCACTCAACCGGAGCACCGTGATGGACATGAGCGTTGCATCCCATGGCCGCGTTGACGTGCGCGACCTCCACATCCGCTTCCAAAGCAAGGGCCAGGACTTCGAGGCCGTTCGCTCCGCCAACGTGCATGTGCGGCCAGGCGAGTTCGTTTCGCTGATCGGCCCTTCCGGCTGCGGCAAATCGACGCTGCTGAACGCGGTGGCCGGCTTCCTCAAGCCCACCGGCGGGCAGGTGCTGCTGGACGGCCAGCGCATCACCGGCCCGGGCTCGGACCGCGGCGTGGTGTTCCAGCAGTACTCGCTGTTCCCGTGGATGACGGTGCGTGCGAACGTGGAGTTCGGCCTGCGCATGAAGGGCGCGTCCGCCAACGAGCGCCAGGCGCAGGCGCGCACGCTGCTGGGCCTTGCCGGCCTGCTGGCCTTCGAGAACCACTACCCCGACCAGCTCTCCGGCGGCATGAAGCAGCGCGTGGGCATCGTCCGTGCGCTGGCCACCAGCCCGCAGGTGCTGCTGATGGACGAGCCCTTCGGCGCGCTGGACTCGCAGACCCGCGTGGTGATGCAGGAGATCCTGACCAATATGTGGCAGCGCCTGCGCATCTCGGTGCTGTTCATCACGCACGACATCGAGGAGGCGGTGTTCCTGTCCGACCGCATCTATGTGATGACGGCAAGGCCCGGGCGCATCAAGGCCGAGCTGGACGTGCCATTGCCCCGCCCACGCACGGCCGCAATGACCTCCGAGCCCGAGTTCGCCGCCATGGTCAAGCAGATCAAGGGCCTGATCCGCGAGGAAAGCATCGCCGCGATGGGTGGCGAGCTGAGCGACGGCGGCCTCGTGGGCCTGAGCACCGAGGTCGGCCCGCAGGGCGTCGGCCACCTGGTCTAGGAGCCGCCATGCCTTCCTTCATCGACAAGGTGCCCACCCAGGTGGTGTGGCACCAGGCCAGCGGCATGCTCGAACTTGGCTGGGCCGATGGGCGCGAGGTGAGCTTCTCGGCGCCGCAGCTGCGCTCGGCCTGCAAATGCTCCGCCTGCGAGAAGCGCCGCCGCGA
Organism: Roseateles sp. P5_E8; assembly: GCF_054177665.1. Classification (NCBI taxonomy): domain Bacteria; kingdom Pseudomonadati; phylum Pseudomonadota; class Betaproteobacteria; order Burkholderiales; family Sphaerotilaceae; genus Roseateles; species Roseateles sp. P5_E8. The sequence goes on from NZ_JBGCUM010000020.1 coordinate 77,427, forward strand.
CGGCAATCCGCTGGCCGCGCCTGCCGACACGGCGCTCACGGGCATCAACCCCATCGGCGAGTCCGGCCTACAGCTGGTGTTCAGCGACGGCCACGACCGCGGCATCTATCCCTGGCCCTATCTCCACCAACTTGCCCTGGAGGCTTGCACATGAGCGTTCTCTTCGACGCCGAGGTGCTGGACGTCCGCCACTGGACCGACCGGCAGTTCTCCTTCACCTGCACCCGCGACCCGGCCTTCCGCTTCCAGAGCGGCCAGTTCACGATGCTGGGCCTGATAGTCGACGGCAAGCCGCTGCTGCGCGCCTACAGCGTCGTCAGCCCGCATTGGGAGGAAAAGCTTGAGTTCCTCAGCATCAAGGTGCCCGATGGCCCGCTGACCTCGCGCCTGCAGCACATTCGCGCTGGCGACACCGTGCAGATCGGCCGCAAGGCCTCGGGCACGTTGCTGACGCAGAACCTGCTGCCCGGGCGCCACCTCTACCTGCTGTCCACCGGCACGGGCCTGGCGCCCTTCATGGCCATGGTGCGTGACCCCGAGGTCTACGAGCAGTACGAGAAGGTCATCCTCGTGCACGGCTGCCGCCAGGTGGCCGAGCTGGCCTATGAGCAGGTCATCACCCGCGAACTGCCCGACAACGAGTTCTTCGGCGACCAGGTGCGCGACAAGCTCATCTACTACCCCACGGTGACGCGCGAGCCTTTCCGCAACCAGGGCCGCATCCCGACGCTGATGCACAGCGGCAAGCTTGCCCAGGACATCGGCCTGCCGCCGCTGTGCAAGGAAGACGACCGCTTCATGCTGTGCGGCAGCCCGGAGATGCTGCGAGACACGCGCGCGCTCTTCGACGTCATGGGCATGACCGAGGGCAACATGAGCCACCCCGGCCACTTTGTCATCGAGCGGGCCTTCGTCGAGAAGTGAATGGACATGCTGGCACGGGCCGCGTTTCTCAACGCGCATGGCCAGGCACTGCGAAGGGTCTGGCCTGGGTGGGCGACCTGTGTACTGATCGCACTTGCCGCCTCGTTCGTTGCCGCCCTGTACCAAGGGCCGCCGATGTTGTATGCCCTGCTGTTCGGCGCCGCGCTGCACAGCCAGAGCACAGAGGACCGCACGGTCGCTGGCGTGGACTTCTGCAGCCGCACGCTGCTGCGCCTGGGCGTGGGTCTGCTGGGCGCGCGCATCAGCGGCGAGCAGGTCGCCAGCCTCGGTTGGCCGACCTTGCTCTTCGTGTTGGCTGCAGTCGCCAGCACGCTTCTGTGCGGTCGTTGGCTGGCCAAAGCCCTGCGTCTTCCCTGGGCCGTCGGCGTGCTGGCGGGTGGAGCCACGGCCATCTGCGGGGCATCAGCGGCACTGGCAATTGGCGCGGTGCTGCCGCGAGCCCGCGAGGGAGAAACGCCGAACGAACGTCACGCACTCGTCGTGGCAGTCATGGCCACGCTGTTGTCGACAGCAGCCATGGTGGCTTACCCGCTGATCGCTCGGCACCTGCAGCTTTCACCGGCCGGCGCCGGGCTCTTCATCGGCGCGAGTATCCATGACGTGGCCCAGGTGGTGGTGGCCGGCTATTCGATCTCGCCTGCGGCCGGTGACACGGCCTCCATCGTCAAGCTCCTGCGCGTGAGTCTTCTCTTCATCGTTGTACTGGGCGTCTCCATCGCCTGCCGCGCGGCAACGCCTGAGCCGGCAAGCAAGCCGCGGTCGCTGATGATGCGACTCAGTGGGCTGGTGCCGGGCTTTCTGTGGCTGTTCGTCGCGCTGGCGACGCTCAATTCCCTGGGCTATCTGCGGCCGGTGCAGGATCAGTTCAATCTCACCTCCCGCGCCTGTCTCATGCTTGGGGTGGCTGGGCTGGGCATGAAAACGTCGTTCTCACATCTCGCCAGCGCCGGCTGGCGACCGCTCCTGCTGATGGTGGCAACGAGCCTATGGCTCGCCGCCATCTCGCTCGCGGCCGCATGGGGATTGCGGCCCGACTAAGAGGTGCAGATGGCGACGGCCCGTCTGATCGAAGTACCGAAACAGCATTTGGCGAAGTCCCCCTGCCAGCAACTTACGCAGTAGCTTGGCTACTTGCGAAGCAGGATCTCGGCAACATGCACCCTTCAGGGACGCTTTCGATCCCCTCTTCGGGAGGGAAGCGTGAGCTCCTCGCAACTCCAAAAATACTAAGCTTTGGCTCCAAGACGAATCAGCCGGGCGCCGCGCGCGGGAACAGTCAGTGCGCGAGTGCCAACCGGAAGGTCGGTACGAGCCCAACAGTCGCGGCCGTCACCGGGCAACCATTCGGGCAGCGACACGCTCCAAGGCTCGTCGCCGGTGTTGAGCCAGCCCACCCAGGTGCTGTACGCGCCGCTGCACATGAACCGATGCCCTTGTGCAGCGGCGTGCCACTCCCGCCTTCCAGGCGCGCGTAGCAAGGCCAGCACCTCGGGGTTGGTGAGCAGGCGCAATGACCTGTCGTCCATGAGGCGCAGGTCGCCAGCAAGAAGTAAGGGGCGGCGAGCGCAAGCCCAGGCCGTCAGCCTGAACATCTGTTCGTCGGGAGTGGGGCGTTCGCCCCGCCCGCCGTCCTCCTTGTCCTGACCGCCTTCGCCCACGTGCAACACGCTGGCAGCCGGCCAGACCTCCGGCCGCGCCTGCGGCACGCACTCCAGCAGGTTCACGATGTCGGCGCGCAGTGCCGGACAAGCGACCGGAGCTTCATTGCCGCTGCGCCGCTCGCTGGCATGCGACTCCAACTGTGCGCCCTGATGCAGCAACGTCGGGCTTGGCGACAAGCTCAATGCGATGCGACGGCCGGTGGCATCGATCGCACGGCGGATCAAGCCAAGTTCTCCCGAGTGGCCCTGCGGCGAGGCGATGTCGTCGACCGTGACCGCATCTACACCGCATGCTGCGAGCTGAGCGAACCAAGCGCGATACCAATCAAAGGCGCCAGGGTGGTCGGGGTTGACGCTGCACATGTCGGTGCCCGAGGCGCCGGTCGAGGCCAAGTTGGCGATCTCATCGCAACGCCATCGGCTGCCTGCGATCGGCAGAGTTCGCTCGACCGCCTGGCGGGGGATGCCACGCACAACGTGCACACCGAAGCGCAAACCGAGGCGGTGGACCTGAGCAGCGAGCGGAGCGAAGCCGTAACCGTCCATGGCACTCGGGAACCGGTCCGCCGCAGGCTGCGGTCGGCCGTGGGCATCCAGTTCCAACGGTGCAAACGGTCGGCAGCCCGAAGTTGCCGCCTCCGCCGCATACCACTGGGGGCCGACCATGGCGATGTCGTAGCCAACCGGCAAGAAACGCTCGGCCAGGATGCTGCCATTCGCCAGATATCCGGCTTCAGTCCCACGGGCGCCAAGGCAGTCGCTCATCCAGCCCATTGGCGGCATTGGGTTCGGTTCGGAGCCAGGCTCGCGGTTCCCGGCAGTGACCGCCCCGCCGCTCGCGCCAGCGTTCAAGGCGTCGCGTCGGTCATGCGGGTAGCCCAGGCGGGGCCAGAGCGTAGTCATCGGCATTGAGTCCACCGGAAAGAAGAAGGTGTTCGACTGCATGGTGACATGTGACGGTTCGGAAGACTCGCGCCGTTGATTCGGCGCCGAATCAATGGAACAAAATAGATGCGGCAGCGCCGCGCAGCCATCGTAATTCGGTCGGGGATAGAACTAACTAGGGAAAACCTAGCAATCGCTCAGGGATGGTCAGCGGCGCACTTCGAGGTCCGGGCAAGGTTCGGCCGCGAACAATCTCGACGGGCAGAACAATGTCGCGAGGGCCCTGGTAGGCCTCCCCACGGCGCTGCGCCTCGATCAACTGCATCAGGACTTCAACCGCGTGACGCCCCATCTCAAGCAGGGGCTGGCGCACCGTCGCCATGCGCAGTGTGCGGGCGAGCAAGGTGTCATCGAAGCCTGCAATCGAGATGTCCCGAGGAACGCTCAGCCCGACGCCCTCCAATGCCTCGATGCAGCCGAAGGCGATGTCGTCGCTGCCACAACAGACGGCCTCGGGCAACGGCTGACCGCGGTGGCGTTGCAACCATTCCTGCATGGCCTGCCTACCCCCTTCGGCGGTGAACCACGTGCGGATCACATGGTCGGAGGCGACTTCCACCCCGGCTCCCGCATGGGCGCGCAGAAAGCCATCGACACGCCGGTCTGCTCCCTTGGCGTTCACGGGTCCGCCTACGCAGAGGATCCGACGGTATCCCAGCCCGAGCATGTGGCGCGCGATGTCATAGCCGCCCGCTTCATCGTCCGCCTCGACATTCACCTGCGCCCGCAACAGCCTGCCGGCGTGGATCGTGACCATGGGCGTATGCGGCGGCAACCAGGTCGTGCTGTCATCTTCCAGGTAGGGCGCCAGCACGACAAGCCCGTCGACGCGTCCGTCGCACAAGGCCGGGATGCGCTTCGGCGCCTCTTCCCAGCCACTGAGCGGAAAGATGCACGTGGTCTGGTGCGCCTGCGTCGCGCCCCGCACGACGCCGTTGAACACTTCCAGGAAGTAGAGGTTGGGTGGCTCGTTGGCGATGTTGGCGACGAAGCCAATTGAATTTGTGCGCTGATATGTCAGCGCACGCGCGGTCGCGTTGGGCCGGTAGCTCAAGCGCGCCGCTGCTGCGAGGACCCGTTCACGCGTCTCGACCGACACCCGCGTCGAACCCTTTGCACCGTTCAGCGCGCAGGACGCTGCCACGTCCGAAACGCCCGCTTCTCGCGCGACATCGGCGAGCGTGGGCAACTTGTGACGACGGCTATTCGGTGGCTTGGAAGGCTTGGGGGTCGATGCGGACACGGCGGGTGGCAGACGGGGCGAGGCACTCTAGCACCGCGCTCGCCCGCGAACGGCGCAAGGCAGTGCTTGCGCGCGATCAGAGCGTCAGCGACGGCTCGCGGCCCCGTGCCACCAGCGCGCAGTGGCGACCGGCCTGCAGCGGCGCCCCCTCATTACGGGGGCGTAGGTGTTTGCACTGGTATTACCAATAATTTAATTTGCGAAACTGGTAATACCAAAAGGCGGTGCACCGAATCGCATGACAACACTGGAGACACGAATGCTGAGCCGATCCAAAACCATCCTTGCTGCCGCGCTGATCGCTGGGTCACAACTGGCCGCCGCCGACGTGGCCGAGGTGAGGATTTCGAACCTGACATTCTCGACATCGGGAGGCGATTGGTGGGTGTACGTCCCGATCGACGTGGATTGGGTACCTCCCAGTGCCGGCGCGATGTCAGCGCTGCTGAATCCCAGCTTCGCTGATGCAGCCGTCGGTTGGCATGGGAGGGCCGTTGGCAGCACCGTCATGGATGGCGCCTATAGCGCCCAGGCGCAATTGACCGCCAAGACAAACTCCAATTCCGAGATGAACGGCGCGACCGCTTCGGCCAAGGTGGACGTGGCCGGAGGGCAGGCTGGCTGGGCCTTCGCCAAGGTTTTCGACGGCCAGATCTTGGTCAGCAAGGGCACGACTGTCACGGTCAGCTTCACGCTGGACAGCCTGCAGGCGAGCGGCAGCCAAGCCCAGGCCAACGCCTATATCGAGCTCTGCAGCACCGACTTCACCACAGACACCTGTGAGCCTGCGAACTACGCCGAAGCTTTTGTGGACGCTACCTCGCCCGCCTACACGGGCTCGTCGATCCTGACCGCGAGCTGGACCAATCCCTCGGCCACCGAAAACCTCTGGGCAAAGATGCGCATCGGTCTGACCGCCTCCGCCGACTCCGTGTCCGCCGTCCCGGAACCGGCCACCATGGGCCTCTGGCTGCTCGGCCTGGCAGGCGTGGGCATCAGTGCACTGCGCCGTCAGCGCAACGATTAACGGGCTCTTCTCTGGGTCTGCCAGGCACACGTTGACCTGGTTTTGTCGCGCGGTCTTCAAAAGGGGCCGCGCGACCTATTTTTTCTTTCCTCGATTGAGCTCCCGCCCGGACCGCCGCAGCGCCGGGGCTTTTTCAGTTTGAGCACCTGATCCAAAGAGAGCTGAGTCATGTCCCGCGCGTCTTGCATCCAGTATTGGCTGATTGCCACGATCCTCGCCCTGCTGGCACTCTCGACCGGCCCTGTACAGGCCGCTGGCCGCGAGCGTCTCTCACTCGACGGCGGCTGGCTCTTCCATCGCGGTGACGTGCCGATGCCCGTGGTCAGGGGCCATGGCATGAGCTATCACAACGGCAAGGCCAACGGCGCCTGGGGCGCGGCCGCCGCCGATTTCGATGACTCCAGTTGGCGGCGCGTGGACCTGCCGCATGACTGGGCGGTCGAGAACCCGTTCGACCGCAAGGAGAACGCGTCGCAGGGCTATCGCCAGCGTGGCTTCGGCTGGTACCGGCGCTATCTGCCGCTGCCTGAATCCGACCGCGGCCGCCACATCGAGTTGCAGTTCGATGCCATTGCCACGCACAGCACGGTCTGGGTCAACGGCATCGTCGTCGACCGCAACTGGTCGGGCTACAACGGCCGCAGCATCGACATCACGCCCTATGTCCGCTACGGCGCCGATGCCAACACCATCGCCGTGCGCGTCGACGCCGAAGCGCAGGAAGGCTGGTGGTACGAAGGCGCCGGCATCTACCGCCACACCTGGCTGGTCAAGCGCGACGCGCTGCACATCGCCACCGACGGCCTGCACGCCAACCCGGTCAAGCAGAACGGGCGCTGGACCCTTCCCGTCGAAGTGACGTTGCAGAGCAGCGCCAAGTCCGAGCGCAGCGGGGTTGTCGATGTGGTCGTCATCGATCCCTCCGGCCGCGAAGTCGCCAAGGGCAGCACGCGCGCGCGGGTAAGCGGGCTTGAGTCGGCCGTCGCCCGCATGAAGCTCGACGTGCGCGAACCCAAGCTGTGGTCGCTGGCCCAGCCCCACCTCTACCGCGTGCGCGCGATGCTGCGCGACGGCACGAAGGAGCTCGACCGCACCGAGGTGCAGACGGGATTTCGCACCATCCACTTCGACGCGGACCGCGGCTTCTTCCTGAACGAGCAGGCGGTCAAGCTGCAGGGCGTCTGCGTCCACCAGGACCATGCGGGTGTGGGCGTCGCCGTGCCCGAGGCGATCTGGGAGTTCCGCCTGCGTCGCCTGAAGGAGATGGGCACCAACGCGATCCGCTTCTCGCACAACGCGCCTGCGGCCGAGGTGCTGGACATTGCCGACCGGCTGGGCCTGCTCGTCATGGACGAGAACCGCAACTTCAACCCTTCGCCCGACTATCTGAAGCAGTTGACCTGGATGGTGCGGCGCGACCGCAATCACGCGAGCGTGATCCTGTGGTCCATCTTCAACGAGGAGCCGCTGCAAAGTACCGAGCCGGGCTACGAGATGGCGAGCCGCATGGTCGCCGCGATCAGGAAGCTTGACCCGACCCGGCCCGTCACGGGCGCCATGCACGGCGGCCTGTTCACCGACCGGAATGCGGCCGATGCGCTCGACGTCGTCGGCGTGAACTACCAGATCGGCTCCTACGACGCCTATCACAAGAAGCACCCGAAGCGCCCGATGACGAGCACCGAGGACACGGCGGCCTACATGACGCGCGGCGAGTTCAAGAGCGACCGCGCCGGCCAGGTGTTCGGCAGCTATGACGACGAGCCATCCTCCTGGGGCAACACGCATCGACAGGCCTGGCGCGCCATCGGCGAGCGGCCCTTCATCGCCGGCAGCTTCATCTGGACCGGCATCGACTACCGCGGCGAACCCACGCCCTACGAGTGGCCCAGCGTCAGCTCCTTCTTCGGCGCGATGGACCTGGCCGGCTTTGCCAAGACGGCGTTCTGGATCCACCAGGCGCAATGGGTGAAGGACCGTCCGGTCGTCAAGCTGGTGCCGCACTGGAACTGGGCCGGCCGAGAGGGCCAGGCTGTCCACGTGATGGTCGCCAGCAACGCGCCGCGCGTGCGGCTGCTGCTCAATGGCACGGCCGTTGGCGAACAGGATGTCGACCCCTACGAGATGGCGCACTTCAACGTCGCCTATGCGCAGGGCCGCATCGAGGCCGTGGCGCTCAAGGATGGCAAGGAGATCGCGCGCGACGTGGTCGAGACGAGCGGCGCGCCCGCCCGCCTCGTGCTGACGCCGGACCGCCCTGCCCTGGCCGGTGACGGGCTTGACGCGATGCCGGTGACGGTCAGCGTCGTGGACGCCCAGGGCCGACCGGTGCCGACGGCGGACGCCCGGGTGCGCTTCGAGATCGATGGCCAGGCGAACCTTATCGGCGTCGGCAACGGCGACCCGAACTCCCACGAGCCGGACAAGGCCAGCGAGCGCAGCCTGTTCAATGGGCTGGCTCAACTCATCGTGCAGAGCCGGCGAGACGGCCGGGGCGAGCTGAAGCTGCGCGCCTTGGCGGACGGCCTGCAACCCACGGAAGTCGTGTTGCAACTGCAGCCTGCCGCCGCGCCACCGAGCGTGCCGACGGCCGAGCCGACGACGCCGCTGCTGAGCTGGCGCGTCTCGCCGGCCCATGCCACCCGGCCCGATCCGAACGTCGTGCTGGCCGAGACCGACATGAACTCCTGGGGCTGGGACGAGCCGCCGATCCGCCGCGGCGCGGAAGCCCAGGCCTTCCGCCTGTACCGCAGCAGCGTGCCGGTGCGCGCCGACCGCAACGACGGCCGTGCGCAACTCGTCTTCGGCAGCATCGCCGGCAAGGCCGAGGTCTGGGTGGACGGCGTCAAGCTCGGCGAGAAGGCCGGTGCTGAGCCGGCGCCGGTCGCGGTGACGCTGCCTCAGGGCGGCCCGCGCCGCGAGGTGACCGTGCTGGTGGAAGCCACGGCCGGCCAGCCTTCCGGCCTGTGGGGCCGCGTCGTCCTCGAACCTGGCGCACGCTGATGCTGCGCGCCGCGCTTGCGCTGGCGCTGAGCCTGCTCGCGCTACAAGTCCAGGCCGCCCGCCTGACGACCGTTGTTGACGGCGCCTGGCGCTTCCAGCGCGCCGACGTGGCCGGGGCCGAAGCCCCCGGCTTCGACGACGCCGCCTGGGCGACGGTCGCCCTGCCCCACTCCTACAACGGTGTGGACGGCGAGGCCGGCGGCGCCTACTACCGCGGCGCGGCCTGGTACCGCCGCGCCATCGACCGGCCCGTTAGGCCCGCTAGCGCCGACGCCGGCCGCCGCCAGTTCCTGGAGTTCGACGGCGCGACGATGGCCGCCGACGTCTGGGTCAACGGCCGCCTCGCCGGCCGCCACGATGGCGGCTATGCGCGCTTCCGGCTGGACATCACGCCGCTGCTTCAGCCCGGCCGCAATCTGCTGGCCGTGCGGGTGGACAACGGCACGCTGCCGCAGACGGCGCCACTGGGCGGCGACTTCACCGTCTTCGGCGGCCTCGTGCGGCCGGTGCGCCTGATAGACACCGACGCCGCGCACATCGAACTGCTGGACCACGGCGGGCCCGGCGTACAGATCGACACCGAGGCGCTGACCAGCGAACGCGCGCAACTGGCCGTGCGGGTGCAGTTGCGCAACGACGGTGCGACGGCAGCGGCCCGCGAGCTGCGCGTGACGCTGCGCGATGCCCAGGGCCACGTCGCCGCCGCGCAGCGCCAGCCGGCGCAGCTCGCGGCCACGACGGCAGGCACCGTCAGCGCCAGCCTCGTCGTGCCCAAGCCGCATCTCTGGCAGGGTGTGCACGATCCCTACCTGTACCGCCTCAGCGTCGAATTGCTGGACGGCACGCGCATCGCCGACGCGGTGCAGCTGCCCCTCGGCCTGCGCAAGATCGAGGTCGACGCGCAGCGCGGCTTCCTGCTCAATGGCAAGCCCTATCCGCTGCACGGCGTCAATTACTTCCACGCCGGCCGGCCGGGCCGCGGCGTGGCGGTGGGCGATGCCGACATCGACGAGGACCTGCGCATCCTGATGGACCTCGGCGTCACCGGCCTGCGGCTGGTGCACTACCAGCACCCGCCGCATGTCTACGAGCGCGCTGACGAGCTGGGCCTGGTGCTGTGGACCGAGATCCCGCTGAACGCGTTGATCAGCGAGACACCGGCCTTCCGCGACAACTTGTTCCAGCAGCTGCGCGAACTGGTGCGGCAGAACCGCCACCACGCATCGGTCGGCGTCTGGGGTGTCGGCAACGAGGTCTACCGCTCCGACGAGGCCATCACGACGCTGCTGGGCGACCTGCACCGGCTCGCCAAGCAGGAGGACCCATCGCGGCCGACCACCTATGCCCACTGCTGCGCGCCCGACGATCATCCGATGGCCCTGCAGACCGACCTGGCCTCCTACAACCGCTACTGGGGCTGGTACGACGGTGAGTTCACGAACATCGGCCCGTGGGCGGACGGCCTCCATGCCAAGCTGCCGACGCGGCCCATCGGCCTCGGCGAGTACGGCGCCGGCGCCAGCGTTCTGCAGCAGGAAGACCCACCGGCGCGCCCCGGGCCCGGCGCGCGCTGGCACCCGGAGCAGTACCAGGCGCTCTTCCACGAGTCCTATGCGCGGCAGATCAACCAGCGGCCGTTCCTGTGGGGGCATTTCATCTGGCTGGGCTTCGACCACGCCTCTGCCGGCCGCAACGAGGGCGACGCACCCGGCATCAACGACAAGGGTCTCGTCACCTATGACCGGCGCTTCCGCAAGGACGCCTTCCACCTATGGCGCGCCTGGTGGCAGCGCGAACCCGTGGTGCACCTGGCCAACCGCCGCGCCAGTGTGCGACGCGCCGGCCCGGCCCTCGTCAAGGCCTACAGCAATGCGCGTGAACTGAGCCTGGAGGTCAACGGCCGACCGGTAGGCCGCGCCCAGGTCATCGACCGCATCGCCGTCTGGCCGCACGTAGCACTGTCACCGGGCCGCGCGACGCTGCGCGTGCGCGACGAGCATGGCAACACCGACAGCATCGACTGGACCATTCAACCTTGACCCCAGCGCGACGTGCCATCCGATATGAATAGGAAAGTTCGGAAGTTCTCCCGCACGCGATCGACCACCGGCGACGGCTGGGACGGGGAGCTTCCGGCGGATGATGCATGGACCCCTGGTGCTGGCCGCGCGCATCGACGGCTCCGCCATGCCGCCCGGTGCCGACCTGGTTGCGCACAACGTGTCCTAACAAGAAGTTCACCGAGCCGCATCTGGGTGGCGCTGGCCTCGATGGTTCAGTGCGACGCGGTACCGGCGCGCTGGCGTTCCATCTGAGCGGGGCGGGTCTGACGGACGGGTACGAACTGCTGCCGTTCCACAGCATTGCGCACGGCTACTACAACTTGTATTGGCGGGTCGCCTGACGCGCCCTGAACTTGAGTCCACGGGACCGCAGGGACGATGCCGGTCTGGGCGGCTTAGGAACAGCGCGCAAGCAGAAGTTGTGGCGTATCTTGAAGCGCACGGATGCCCGGTCACCCGGGCCGTCGATGGCAACGACCTCGCACCCCAACTCGAACCACTGGAGACCTTCATGAGCGCAATCGCCAACCTGAAGATTGGTGTCCGCCTGGCCATAGGCTTTGCAGCGCTCATCGCGCTGTTGATCATGCTGGCGGTGATCGGCGTGACCAAGATCAGCGCCATCCGCGCCGACACGGAAGTCATCCTGCATGACCGCTTCGTCAAGGTGCAGTTGGCTCAGACTGTCGAGAACGAGGTGAACAAGCAGCTTCGCGCGCTGCGCACGGGGCTCATCGTGTCCGATCATGCGCTGGTGGAGAAGGAGCTGGCCAAGCTGGAGGCCTCGCTGCCCGTCGTGTCGAGTGCCATCGAGAAGCTGATGGCGAGCGTGCACAGCGAACGCGGCAAGGCGACGCTCAAGGAGCTGGTCGACAGCCGAGCCAGGTTCAAGGACAAAGAGCAGCAACTGGTTGCCTCCGTGAAAGCCGGCCGGATCGAGGAGGCACGGACCCAACTGGTCTCCGACATCGTGCCGCTTCAGACCGCCTACCTGACGGCCATCGAGGAGTTCGCGAAGTCCCAGGCCGACGGCATGGAGGATTTCGGCAAGGAGGCGGCGGAGCTGGCCAGCGGCGCCAAGTTGCTGATGGAGGTGCTCTCACTGATCGCCGTGCTGCTCGCCACCGTGATCGCCTATCTGCTGACGCGCTCCATCACCCAGCCGATTGCCGAGGCCGTTCGCATCGCGCAGACCGTGGCCGCCGGCGACCTGACCTCGTCCATCGAAGTGCGCAGCCGGGACGAGACGGGACAACTGCTGACCGCGCTCGGATCCATGAACGACAGCCTGGTCCGCATCGTCAATCAGGTCCGGCTGAGCAGCGACTCCATCGTCACTGGCTCCAATGAGATCGCGACCGGCGGCGCCGACCTGTCGCAGCGCACCGAGGAGCAGGCGGCCAGCTTGGAGGAAACCGCTTCGGCCATGGAGGAACTGACGACTACCGTCCAGCGCAGTGCCGACTCCGCACGCAGCGCCGCGGCACTGGCGGCATCGGCCAGCGTGGTCGCTGCCAAGGGAGGCACCGTCGTGGCCGAGGTGGTCTCCACCATGAGGGAAATCAGCGCCAGTTCACGCCGGATTGCCGACATCACGGGCGTCATCGACGGCATCGCGTTCCAGACCAACATCCTGGCGCTGAACGCGGCCGTGGAGGCCGCGCGCGCCGGCGAGCAGGATCGCGGCTTCGCCGTCGTCGCGGGCGAGGTGCGCACGCTCGCACAGCGTGCGGCAACGGCGGCCAAGGAGATCAAGGTCTTGATCGGCGAAAGCGTGGGCCGCGTCGAAACCGGCTCCCGGCTTGTCGAGGGCGCCGGCGGCACCATGGACGAGATGGTGCAGCAGGTTCAACAGGTGGCCCAGTTGATTGCCGAGATTGGCACGGCCACCGAGCAGCAAAGCCTTGGCCTCGGCGAAGTGAGCAAGGCGGTGAGTCAGCTGGATCAGGTGACCCAGCAGAACGCCACGCTCGTCGAAGAATCTGCCGCGGCGGCAGGCAGCCTCAACCACCAGGCACAACGCCTGACCGAACTCGTCGGAGAGTTCAAGCTGAGCGGACGACCCGGATGAGGATGGGTCGGGACCGGCCCCATCACCGCCCCTGAGGCGCCATGTCGCAGCGGCCGCCCTATTCCGACCAGATGAAGCGCGCACCGTCGCTGTCGTCCGGCATGGGGCCAGGACTGTCGGCGCGGATGTCCCCGGTCTTCGGATCGATGCGCAGGAAGCGATTCGTGGCCAAGGACATCAGCACCAGCTCACCCGTCGGCGTTTCAATCCACTGGAAGCTTTGCGCCGGGCCGGGTTTGCCGGGTTTGCCGGCCAGCAGCGTCACCCCACCGTCGTCGCCGACCGTGACGTAGCGTTGGCCCGATCGCAGGGCGACGCGGCCCAGCTTGCGGTCGACGATCTCGAACCGCGTCGGGACACCCGACGTCAGGCGCCCCTCGCTGGCCGCCAGCCCGGTCGTTGCGTGAAACGACGCCAGGCGGATTGATCGGCCATAAGGAATGGGCCGCATCAGGCCGCGGGTATGCGGCTGGTAGACGTCRATGCTGTCGAAATCGGCAAACCCACCCTCGGCGCCGGCGGTGTTGTAGTTGAACAAGCCGTAGCGCACGCCCTGGAAAGTGAACGTTTGGTAGAGCAGCACGACCTCGTTGCCGATGGGGGTGAAGGTGGTGCCGTCGAACGAATGACTGAAGCGCGCCCGTTCGGTGAGGAARTCGCAGTCGGCCCGAAGCCAGATGCGCGKCCCGRTCATCTTSACCCGCGCYCGCTGGTCCAGGCGCTGGTCGTAGAAGACGACCTCGAGCTCGTCGGCGAGTTTCTCAACGCCCAACGTCGCATAGGGGAGATTGAGCAGGCCCAGCCCGRCCGTGTCGCCTGACTTCAGCTTCGACACATCGAGCAGGACAGTCGGCGTGGACATCGGCCCGATGGCCCGCTGCGTCAACGTGTTGCGCGCGTCGTAGAACGAAGTCGCCGGCAGCGCGTGAAGCCGCAGGAAACCCGGGCGCTCCGTCAACGACCACTTGTCGTCGATGGGCACATGGTTCCACTGCCACAGGGGCTGGAGCTGCGGCGCAGAAAAATCATCGCTGCGCTGGAAGGGCACACGCACCGGCTGCGGCGTGGCGGTCTTGGGTTTCACCCAGGTTCGCGGCGTGCGCGTCAGGTTGCCCGGCAGGCCGAAGTAGGGCCAGCCGTCCTTCCAGGTGATCGGCGACAGGCTGAGCAGGCGCCCGACGGAATTGAAATCCATCATCGAAAAGCCCCACCATTCGCCCGCAGGTGTCTGGACGATGCCGCCCTGGTGCAAGGCCAGGCTGTGGTTGGCGGCGGGGTCAGGCCCCCAGGTCTCAAACGGTGGCTTTGCCGTGCCCAGGCGCTTGCTGGACGCCATGCCGAAGTCTTCGTGCAGGCTGATCGCTTGATGGACCTCGTAGGGCCCCAGCACATGATCCGCCCGCGCCGCCGGCATGCGAAAGCCGCCCGCGTAGTTGGCGCTGATGATGTAGTACTTGCCGTCGATCTTGTAGAAGTGCGCGCCCTCGCCCATGCCGGCGTCTTTGGTGAACAGCACGCGCTCGGTGCCCGGCACGATGTCGGTCAGGTCGTCCGTCAGTTGGGCCAGGCGCATCGTCTGGTGATCCCAGACGACATAGGCCTTGCCGTCGTCGTCGAACAGCACGGACAGGTCGTGAAAGCTGCGCTTCATCTGCGTGCGCGTCCACGGCCCCTTCGGATCGGTGGCCGTGAACACCTGGGTCGCCTGGCCGTTGACGTTCGTGAAGATGTAGAACTTGCCCTTGTGGTAGCGGAAGGACGGCGCCCAGATCCCCTGGCCATAGATGTGGCTGCCGCCCTCCAGTCGGAAAGCCGGACCGAGGTCGAGCTTGTCCATCGCGTAGGCGACGAACTCCCAGTTGACGAGGTCCTTCGAACGCAGGATCGGCAGGCCCGGCATGGTGTGCATCGTGGTGCCCGTCAGGTAGAACCACTCGCCCACGTGGATCAGGTCCGGATCCGAGAACTCGTCATAGAACAAGGGGTTGGTGAAGGTGCCGTTGCCGTTGTCCGGGGTCCAGGTCGCCGTTGACAAGCCCTTCGACGCGCTTGCCACCGGCACCGCTTGCTTCAGCCCAGATGCCGGCGCCGCGAAGGGCAGCAGCAAGGCGATGCATGACACAAGCCCGGATATGAAAACTGCGGGCGATCTCGACCCATGGTGCATGACGCTTGACCTTTCAGAGTGACCCATTCGAACTGACGCCAGCGGACGCGCAGCGGGGAATTGTCGTTGAATTGGTATGACCAAATTTGTGTTTGCGCATAAACTGGTCAGTCCCGTTTAAGGCGCAGTTTGCGTGTCGTCATCCGGGCTCCGTTTGCCTTAACGGCGGGCTTGGCGAGTCCCATTCGCGAACCCCTTCGGGTGAACGCCTGCAACCACCATCAAGGCTCCATACCTAGCCATGCGCCTCGTCAACCTGTTGCCCCCCATCGCCCTCTGCTGGGCCACCCTCGCCTGCGGGGCCGCTTTCGCCGCCGAACCGGCGCCCGGCGCCAATCCGGTGCTGCGCGACCGCTTCACCGCCGACCCCGCGCCGCTGATCGTGGGCGACACGGTCTACCTCTACGTCGGCCATGACGAGGCCAAGGGCAACGACTTCTTCCTTATGAAGGAGTGGCTGGCCTATTCGTCCAAGGACCTGCGCCACTGGACTTCGCACGGCGCCTTCATGAAGCCCACCGACTTCAAGTGGGCGGTGGGCGACGCCTGGGCCGCGCAGGTGGTGCAGCGCAACGGCCGCTTCTACTTCTACGCCACCGTGCAGCACGACAACACCCACGCAGGCAAGGCCATCGGCGTGGCGGTGGCCGACAACCCGCTGGGCCCGTTCAAGGACGCGCGCGGCTCGGCGCTGGTCACCGATGCCACGACGCCGGCCCCATACGGCTGGAACGACATCGACCCCACCGTCTTCATCGACGACGACGGCACCGCCTGGCTGGCCTGGGGCAACCCGGTGCTCTACCTGGCCAAGCTCAAAGCCAACATGACCGAGCTGGACGGCCCCATCGAGAAGATCGCGCTGCCCAACTACACCGAGGGGCCGTGGTTGTCCAAGCGCAAGGGGCTGTACTACATGACCTACGCCTCCATGGCGCACCAGAACGTCTGGGAGCACCTGTCCTATGCCACGGCTCCCAGCCCGCGCGGTCCCTGGACCTACCAGGGCGTGCTGACCGGCCCGACGAAAAACAGCTTCACCATCCACGCGGGCATCATCGACGACTTCAAAGGCCAGTCCTACCTGGTCTATCACAACGGCGCGCTGACCCTGCCAGATGGGGAGACCGGCGCCGGCGCCCGCCGCTCCGTGACGATGGAGTACCTCCACTACGACGCCGACGGCCGCATGTGGCCCGTCACGCAGACCGAGGCGGGCATCAGCACGCCGCCCAAGCCGCCCACAGGCAAGGTGCCCGCGCTGCCGGACCCCGGCCGCTCCGACCCCCGCGTGGCCGTCCAGCAGTTCGCCCAGGGCTATCCCGAAACCTGGCCGGGCCGCCCGGCGCTGGCCTCGGTCACCCGGCCTTTCGATGAAGCCCCTGAACCCGTGGGCTTTCACCGCGACGGCGGCGGCGCCAGCCGCCTGGTGCAGACCTTCGTGCCGCGCGCCGACCTCGCACTAGGCCGGCTCAGCCTGTACGCAGGCGACGGCCACGGCACGGACGCCACGCACGCCTTGCGCCTGTCGCTGCGCGATGTGGAAGCCGGCACCGAACTGCTCGGCACCGGCGAAGGCCTGGCCATCGCCTACCGGCCGCAAGGGGCCGGGCTGCTGAGCTTCGACTTCAGCGCCCATGCGCCCATCGTGCTGAAGTCCGGCCGCCGCTACGCGCTGGCGCTGCAAGGCGAGAAGGA
Source organism: Roseateles sp. P5_E8 (assembly GCF_054177665.1). Classification (NCBI taxonomy): domain Bacteria; kingdom Pseudomonadati; phylum Pseudomonadota; class Betaproteobacteria; order Burkholderiales; family Sphaerotilaceae; genus Roseateles; species Roseateles sp. P5_E8. The sequence continues at coordinate 94,250 of NZ_JBGCUM010000020.1, forward strand.
CGCGCTGACGATCAATCTGCGCGCCAGCCGCAGCAACCTCTATGCCGACGGCGAGGCCAGCCTGGACGACCGGCCGCTGAAGGATCGGGAGAGCGGCCGCCCCGCGGACTTCGCGTTCGCGCTATACGCGCGATAAGTGGGCTGGGACGGCCGCAGACCGCCTGTGCGTGGCGGCCGCCGCCCTGACTCGCAATAACTATTCCGGAGACAAACATGAACCAACACTCTCACGGCCTGAGCCGCCCTCGCGCCCGCCTGACGACCCGCCCGAGCTTGTCCCTCCTAATGGCCCTCGTCCTCTCCGTCGCGTCTCAGGCCGTTCCCGCGGCAGAGGCAGCGCAGACAGCACCAGCGGCAAAGACGGCACAGGCGGCTCCTGCCCGCAATCCGCTCATCTGGGCCGACGTCCCGGACATCGCCGTTATCCGGGTAGGCAAGACCTACTACATGAGCAGCACGACGATGCACATGAGCCCGGGCCTGCCAATCATGAAGTCGACGGACCTGGTCAACTGGAGCATGGCGTCGTACGCCTATGAAACCCTTGCCGACAACGACGCCATGCGCCTCGAAAACGGCAAGAACGCCTACGGTGCAGGCTCCTGGGCCAGCAGCCTGCGGCACCACAACGGCGTGTTCTACGCCTCGACCTTTGCCTACACCAGCGGACGCACCCACATCTACACCACGCGCGATCCGGAGCGCGGCYCGTGGAAGGAGACGAGCTTCGAGCCCGCGCTGCATGACCACAGCCTGTTCTTCGACGACGACGGTCGTGTCTACATGATCCACGGGGGTGGTCGCATMACGCTCATCGAGCTGAAACCGGACCTCTCCGGCATCAAGCCCGGCGGCGTGAACAAGGTTCTCATTGAGAACGTCAACACCGTCTTCGGCACCGACCTGGGCGGGCTCAATGGCGAGGGCTCTCAGCTTCTCAAGGTCGATGGCCGCTACTACCTCTTCAACATCGCCTCGCCTGGCAGCCGCTGGGCGCGCACCGTCATCGTCAGCCGCGCCGACAGCATCGATGGCCCCTACGAGAGTCGCATCGTGCTCGACGACCGCGGCATCGCCCAGGGTGGCCTCATCGACACGCCGCAAGGCAAGTGGTACGCCTATCTCTTCAAGGACAACGGCGCCGTCGGTCGCATCCCCTACCTCGTGCCCGTGACCTGGAAGGACGGCTGGCCCGTGCTTGGCCAAGACGGCAAGGTGGCCATGACGCTGGACATCCCTGCCGGCGCGCAGGGCGTTTCCGGCGTCTCCGGCGTCGTCGCCTCGGACGAATTCGACCGCCGCCCCGGCGACGCCGCACTGCCCCTCGCCTGGCAATGGAATCACAACCCCAAGCCTCATGACTGGTCGCTCACCAAGCGCCCGGGTTACCTGAGCCTCGTCACCAGCCGGGTCGTTTCCACCTTGCCGGAGGCCACGAACACCCTCACCCAGCGCACCTTTGGCCCCAGCAGTTTCGCCACCACGAGCATCGACGTGAGCGGCATGAAGGACGGCGACTGGGCTGGCCTGAGCGCTTTCCAGAAGAACTATGGTTTTGTCGGGGTCAAGATGACCAATGGCGCCAAGTCTCTCGTCATGGTGAGCGCCGACGCCGACAAGCCCGAAGAGATCGCCTCCATTCCGCTCACTGGCAAGACCGTTCACCTCAGGGTCGACTGCGAATTTCAGCCCGCGCCCGAGGTCGCCCGCTTCTCCTACAGCCTCGACGGCAAATCCTGGACTCCCATCGGTCGTGACTCGCGCCTTGCCTACACCGCGCCGCACTTCATGGGTTATCGCTTTGGCCTCTTCTTCTATTCGACGAAGACCGTCGGCGGCCGCGTGGATTTTGATTTCTACCGGATCGGGCACGGGACGAAAGATGGGGGCTGACACGGCCCGACCGCATTCCCCATCCCTCCAGTTCCGCCCCACCCGAAAAACAACCCCTGTGAACGCCATCAAACACGGCCTCGCCGTTCTCGGCCTGATCGCGGCCCCGGCCTTTGCCGCCAACGAGGTCAGCATCAACATCGACGCCGGCAAGCCCGGCCCGGTCATCAGCAAGTACGTGTACGGCCAGTTCGCCGAACACCTCGGCACCGGCGTCTACGAAGGCATGTGGGTCGGCACGAAGTCGAACATCCCGAACACCCGGGGCTGGCGCAATGACGTCGTCGGCGCGCTCAAGGAGCTGCATGTGCCGCTGGTGCGTTGGCCGGGCGGCTGCTTCGCCGACACCTACCACTGGCGCGACGGCATTGGCCCGCAGGACAAGCGCCCGAGCAACGTCTACGGCAGCCACATCGAAGAGATCAACGCCGTCGGTACGCACGAGTTCTTCGACCTGATCGAGATGATGGGCGCCGACGCCTACGTAAATGGCAACGTCGGTACCGGCAGCGTGCAGGAAATGGCCGACTGGATCCAATACATGACTGCGGAAGGCGGCTCGCCGCTGGCCAGGCTGCGAGCCCTGAACGGGCGCGAAAAGCCGTTCAAGGTCGCCTTCTTCGGTATCGGCAATGAGTTGTGGGGTTGCGGCGGCAACATGAAGCCCGACCACTACGCGAGCCTGTACAGCAATTACGAGCATTTCCTGTGGGCACCCGAGAAGTCGCGGCCGAAGATGATCGCCAGTGGCGGCAGCGGCTTCGACACCGCGTGGACCCAGGTCCTGAGCAAGGAACTGAAGGGCCGCACGATCGGCATCACCGTCCACCAGTACACCGTGCCGACGGGCAACTGGGAGGTCAAGGGCAAGGACCTCGGCTTCAAGGAAGGTGAGTGGATCTCGACCCTGGCCAATACCTTGAAGATGGACCAGCTCGTCAAGGATCACGTGGCCGTGCTGGACAAGAACGACCCCGAGAAGAAGATCGGACTGATGGTCGACGAGTGGGGCACCTGGTATGACGAAGTGAACGCCAGAGGCGGGCTGTTCCAGCAGAACTCCCTGCGCGACGCGCTCGTGGCAGCGCTCAACTTCCACATCTTCCATGAGCATGCGGAGCGGGTCACCCTGACCACCATCGCCCAGATGGTCAACGTGCTGCAGGCGATGATCCTGACGGACAAGGAGAAGATGGTCCTGACCCCGACCTACTACGCGTTCCAGATGTATGCGCCTTTCCAGGATGCCAAGTCGCTGCAGCTGGCCATCAAGGACAACACCAGCTACACCTTGGGCGCGACGACCATTCCGGGCGTGAGCGCTTCGGCGGCACGTGCCAAGGACGGCAAGGTGTACCTGTCGCTGGTCAACACCGATCCGTCCAAGGCGGTCGATGTCGCCGTCAACGTCACAGGCACGAAGGTCAACGGTGCGGCCGGCAAGGTGCTGACCTCGGCCGCGATGGACGCGCACAACACCTTCCAGGATCCGCAGGTCATCAAGCCGGCTGCGTTCAGCGCGCGCGCTATGGGCGGCAAGCTTTCGATCAAGGTGCCTGCCAAGGCTGTGATGGTGGTCGCGTTGGAGGAGTAACGCCTGGCGAGCTGCCCGCCGCCTCGGCTCAAGAAGCCATCTTGTCTAGAAAGACTGAGGAAAAAGATGCGAGGTTCAATCGCTACAGGTCTGATGGTCGTCGCGCTTATGGCTCAGCCCGATACTTCCTCCGCGTGCAGATGCATATGGCGCGAGCCCTCGCCGGAACGCGAGCGGGACGCAGCGGCTGCGGTGTTTACGGGGCTGGTCACCGCCGTCACACTCGAAACGAAGTGGATTGACTCATCGGCCGATCGACCAAGCGATTGCCGGACCCTGATTTCCGGCGACGAGGCCCGAGTCGCTCTTTGCGAGCAAGCGGAGGTCGCGGTCCGCTTCCGGGTGTTCAAGTCATGGAAGGGGGCCGCCGCGAACGAATTGATCGTCCGAACTGATTCTCAGGTCACTGCGTGTGGTGTGGACTTCAGTGTCGGTCGAATCTACCTGGTGTATGCAATCGGCGAGGTCGGCGGGGCGTTAAGGACGAGTCGTTGCCTGCAAACACGTGCGATCGGCGAGGCTAAAGGTGATATTGACGTGCTGGGTCACCCGGAACGCGACGTGTTCCAACAAGGGCTCCAAAAAGAACCCCCCACGCCCTGATGGCGTAGGTTAAAGACGTTAGGGCAACACCCACTCGATGCCGACGCGGCGCGTGGCCGTTCCGTCGCGCATTTGCGCCGGCTCCGGAGCGGCGGTGGGGGTGGCAGCGGCGCGTGCCAGGCTCACTGCGTCGAGCTCGTGCTCCAGGGCCAGGGCCGGCACACCGCGCACGCCGGCCGCCGTGATCTCGCGGCGCTGCACGAAGCTGCGCACGATCTTGCCGGCGGCATCGAGGTCTTGTTCCACGACGACCGTGCCGGCAAGCTCGGCGCGGCGCGCGAACAGCGGAAAGCCGTTCGCGTCGGTCGCGCTCGGCCCGCTGCGCGGCACATCGGGCAGCAGGTAGGCCTGCGAACGCACGGCCAGCGCGCTGCGCCAGGCTTGCAGCGCGCGCGGCGCCGTCATCCTTCGGCTGCGCACCTGCTCCTGGCTCCACCAGCGCAGCAGCTCGCAGCGCGATGCCGGTGATTGGCCGGCATAGGTCCAGCCCGCCGCCTGAAGCGCGGTTCGCACCTCGGGGGCAAGGCTGGAGGTGTCGCCCGGCGGCTTGGGCAAGGTGGCGACCAACTCGTCCTCGAGCGCGCGGTCCGGCGAGGGCGGCACCTGCCGCGGCACCTGCCCCCATCGAGCCAGGCGCTCCGCCTCGCCCTGCCAGGCGGTGTTGCGCTGCGCAGCCGGCAGCGCCTCGATCAATTGCGCCATCTGCGCCGCAGGCCGTGACTGATCCAGCCGCTGGCAAATGGCAGGGGTCTTGAGCGCTTCGATCCAGATCGTGTCGCTGGGCTGCGGTGTCGCATCGGCCTGCCAGAGCGCCACTTCGTTGAGCACGCGATTGCTCAAGCGCTGTGCCGCCACTTCGGCGCGCAGCTCGCCCTTGCCCTGAGTGGTTTCCTCGGCCAGCCATGCCGCCCAGCCGGCCTGGGCGCGCTCACGTTGTTGACGCAGCACGCCCTCGGCCACGCTGCGGTGCTCGGGAGAAAGCTTCAGGTCGGCAGGCAGCTGGAACATGCCCGCCAGCAATTCCACCGGCTGGCGCAGCAGCCCCGCATCGCGCTCCAGGCGCGCACGCAGCTGTGCCCGCTGTTCGACCATCTGGATGCGCGCAGCTTCGTCACGCTGCTGGTCGATCAGCTCCTGCGCCATCTGCTTGTTCTTGGCCTCCGCAGCCGCCTTGTCTGGGAACTGGCCCTCGGCCGCCACGCCGCCAACGCGACCGGGCGCCATGCCGGGAAAGGTGCCCTGAGCCAGCACCGCCGCCGGCGCATGCAGGAGCGCCGCCAGCGCAACCAGCCGCAGAGAAAACCGCCGCCCAGAACCCAGCGCGACGTCACCGCAACGCCCAACGTGTGATGCTTTCATGAACGCTCCCAGTTCAAGGTTTTGCCTTCGGCCAGCACGGGGCTGCGTTGGCCGTCCACGTCCAGGCCCCAGTCGCGCAGCGCGCCTTCGGTCACCTTGGCCGCGTACTGCCCGCCGCTGCGGCTGACCGTGCCGCGTGCCGCGACGTTGCCGTCCAGGCCCACGACCGTGAAGGCCGCACTGGCGCCGTCGGCCAACTCGAACACGCGCAGCACGGTGCCGCTGGCGTAGTCGTAGTCCGGCTTCTCGGTCTCTGCGCCCCAGGCGATGACGCTGCCCGGTGCCGCGTACAGCGGCATGCTGAGGAAGCCATGCGTCTCGCGGTGCCAGCGGCCGCCCTGCTTCTTCTCGCCGCTGAGCAGGTGGGTCCACGTCCCTTCGGGGAGGTAGAAGTCCACCTCGCCGCTCTCCGTGAAGACGGGCGCGACGAGCAGGCTCTCGCCCAACTGGTACTGCCGGTCCAGCGGCGCGCAGGCCGGGTCCTGCGGATGCTCCAGCAGCATCGCGCGCATCAGCGGCACGCCCGTCTCGGTCGCCTCGTGAGCCTTGGCGTAGAGATAGGGCATGAGCCTAGCTTTAAGCCGCGTGAAGGCGCGCAGCACGTCGCAGCTCTCTTCGTCGATGAGCCATGGCACCCGGTACGAGCTGCTGCCGTGCAGGCGGCTGTGCGAGGACATCAGGCCGAACTGGATCCAGCGCTTGTAGACGGCCGGCGGCGGGTTGCCCTCGAAGCCACCGATGTCGTGGCTCCAGAAGGCGAAGCCGCAGGAGGTG